>CBFHJN010000016.1:0-23278 GCA_965655805.1 Flavobacteriaceae bacterium | reverse complement strand
CCTGAAGCAAATAGCTGAAAGTCACTCCCAATATCGTTTTGAACGCATGGAAGAATTACTTATAGAAACACCAAAACTAACGGTTGAAAAAGCTGTTTCTATTTTAAGAAATACAGATGGTTTAGATAATAAAACCATTGGCTATGGAAATGAAAAAGCATTAAACCAATTATTAGCGCATCATGGTGTGGTTTTTAAACCCGAACAAGGTTTGGTTTGGGTATCTGCAAATCCGTATCAATTAGGTGAATTTGTTGCCTATAATTTGAATACTATTTTCAAAAATGAACCTTCTGAAACAACTGCCAAATCATTTCATAATGAAAATATATCCATTGAAGCCGATCCGTTTCAATTCACGCAAGCCTACTCAGACTATCAAAATTATCGGGTTTTAAGTCGGGAAATTTCCGAAGCCATTTCAAATAAAACACATGTCGATCCAACGGTTTTAGATCAGCTGATTACTAGTAATCCAAATTATTGGGAAGCCCATTATTTAGTAGGAAAATATAATTATGAGCATCAGTATTATACAGCCGCTTTACAAGCTTTTAAAATGGCACAAACTAAAGAAATCACGACGATTCCAGACACCGAATCTATTGCAGAATACATTAAAAGAATAAAACGAAAATTGAAGTAGTTTATTAAACATGACTTCTAAATTTTATAATGCAAATACTTAATAAACGCCCTGTTTTAATTACATTTGAGAATTATAAAGGCAAAAAAACCTATGATTCCAGACATTGAAAAAGCATCTACTGAAGCCATAAAATCATTCCAAGAAGAAAAACTTCAAACGCTTTTAAGTTATTTACAAGCTAATTCTAGTTATTATCAGCAGGTTTTTAAGAAGAACAATGTTGCTATTTCTTCTATAAAAACCTTGGAAGATTTAACGCAAATACCAACGACCTCTAAAGATCAATTACAGGCTTATAATAATGAATTTTTATGTGTTCCAAAAAATCAAATTATTGATTATGTTACCACATCTGGAACACTTGGTGATCCTGTAACCTTTGCATTAACCGAAAAAGATTTAGAACGTTTGGCTTATAACGAAGCCATATCATTTGCTTGCTCTGGTGTTACGGAAAATGATGTTATGCAACTCATGACCACCATGGACAGACGCTTTATGGCTGGATTGGCCTACTTTTTAGGGTCTCGGAAATTGGGCGCAGGCATTATTCGCGTTGGTGCTGGAATTCCGGAATTGCAATGGGATTCGATTATCAAATTTAAACCAACGTATTTAATTGCAGTACCTTCATTTTTATTGAAGTTAATAGAATATGCCAAACAATTAGATATAGACATTAATAAATCGGGTGTAAAAGGTGCTATTTGTATTGGAGAACCGTTGCGAAATCAAGATTTTTCGCCGAATGCCTTGTCAACAAAAATAACGGACGCTTGGGATATTCAGCTCTACTCCACTTATGCGTCCACAGAAATGAACACGGCTTTTAACGAATGTGAAGCCCAACAAGGTGGCCACCATCATCCAGAATTAATAATTGCTGAAATATTAGATGATGCCGAAAACCCAGTTCCATCGGGACATGTAGGTGAGTTAACCATTACAACACTTGGCATAGAAGGCATGCCACTATTACGTTTTAAAACAGGCGATATGGTTCAAGCCCACAATGATGTGTGTACTTGCGGCAGGACAACCATGCGATTAGGCCCAGTAGTTGGACGTAAAAAGCAAATGATTAAATACAAAGGTACCACCTTGTATCCACCAGCAATGGATAATATTTTAAACGATTTTAATGCTGTGGATAGTTACGTGATTGAAATTTCGCACAACAGCATCGGAACCGATGAAATTTGTATTAAAATAGCAACCGATACACCAACTGAAAAGCTGCTTCTAAATATTAAAGACCACTTTAGAGCCAAATTACGAGTGGCTCCTAAAATTGAATTTCACGATAAAAAAACGATTCAAAAATTACAATTTCCAGCCATGAGCAGAAAACCGGTTATGGTTATTGATAAGCGTCAAAAAGATTAACGGAATTGTTAGGTCATGGCAAATTTACATATTAAATACACGAAAAAAAGACTGTATATCAACTTGATTTTGGGTGTGTTTTGGATAACTTTTGGGGCTTTTATCATTTGGGAAAACCCAGAATTTCGTTGGTATAATTTGTTATACATATTGGTTGGCATGTTGTATTCAGCACAGTTTATTTATGATGTTGCATTCCAATACATGAGCATCAACGAAGTCTATTTAAGGAAGAATAGCCTATTCGTTAAAAAGATATTATTAAAAGACATCATTGCTATTAAAAAATTTACGGGTGGTTATACTGTAAAAACAAACCAGAAAGAACTCACCATTAAATCGCATTTAATTGATAAAAAGTCTTTAACGCAATTAGAATCATTTTTAGATACCTTTGAAATTGTTGGGAACAAATACTACGAACTTAAATTATAGAATTTCTATACTGAAAACATGAATGTCCTCATTATTAAATACAAGAAAAAGAGACTTTTTATTAACTTAATTCTTGGGTTAGTATGGGTAATTTTAGGGGTGTTTAACTTATATACGGATACTAAAATTCTTTGGTACGATTACGGTTATATTTTAGCTGGCGTTTTATATTTAGGAACTTTTTTTTGGGAATACAGATATCAATATTTAACCTTCACCAAAGATTATTTAAAAGAAAATGCGCTTTTTGGAAAGAGAATTCTACTGAAAGATATTAGTGATGTAAAAAACGTATTTGGAGATTACATCTTAAAAACCGAGCATAAAAAACTTTCTATAAACATGAATTTGGTTCATGACGACTCGAAAGTTGAATTAGAAGCTTTTATCAATAGCATACAATTATCTGACAAAGAACGATCTGCTCCTAATTAAAAGTATAATTCTTATCAAATTTAGTTTAATTATTCCGCTTATCTTTAAGCTATTAACTTCTGGAAATCATGCCGTTTTTCACCTTGGAATTTCATATAAAAAAGGATAATCTATATGCTATTTAATTCCATAGATTTCGCCATTTTTCTACCCATCGTTTTTGGGTTGTATTGGTTTGTGGCCAATAAAAACTTGAAGCTTCAAAATTTACTGATTGTTGTTGCCAGCTATTTTTTTTATGGTTTATGGGATTGGCGTTTTTTATCCTTAATCCTATTCAGCACATTGGTGGATTATGCTGTTGGACGTGCTTTAGAAAAGGAAGAACACCCAAAAAAACGACTTGTTTTGCTGTGGACAAGCATCGTAGTGAATATTGGTTTTTTAGGGTTTTTCAAGTATTACAACTTCTTTATAGATAATTTTGTAGCTACGTTTTCGTTCTTCGGAAACAACATTCAAGCAAGTACCTTAAACATTATTTTACCTATTGGAATCAGCTTCTACACGTTTCAAACGTTGAGCTATAGTATAGATGTTTACAAACAAAAACTAGAACCCACTAAAAATTTTATAGCATTTGCTGCTTTTGTTAGCTTTTTTCCACAACTCGTTGCTGGACCCATTGAACGTGCTACCAATTTATTGCCACAGTTTTTAAATAAACGGAAATTTAACTATGCAGAAGCTGTAGATGGGTTACGACAAATTCTTTGGGGATTATTTAAAAAAATAGTCATTGCAGATAACTGCGCAACCTATGCTAATTTAATTTTCAATAATTCTGAATCCTATTCAGGCAGCACACTCGTTTTAGGAGCTTTATTTTTTGCCTTTCAAATTTATGGTGATTTTTCAGGCTATTCTGATATTGCTATTGGAACCTCACGCCTTTTTGGTTTCGATTTAAAACAGAACTTTGCCTTTCCTTATTTTTCCAGAAATATAGCCGAATTTTGGAGGCGCTGGCATATATCATTATCCACTTGGTTTAGAGACTATTTATATATTCCTTTAGGTGGTAGTCGTGTAAGTACTTTTAAAAAGGTTAGGAATGTAGGTATCATATTTCTTGTTAGCGGTTTCTGGCATGGTGCAAATTGGACTTTTATAATTTGGGGTGCATTGCATGCCTTGTATTTTTTGCCATTATTATTAACTAAATCAAATAGAAATTATTTAAATATTGTTGCTAAAAGCAAACCGTATCCCACATTAAAAGAAATTCTATTAATGCTTTCCACCTTTGGATTAACCGTTTTTGCATGGATATTTTTTAGAGCCGAAAACATGACGCATGCTTTTCAATATATTTCGGAAATTGCATCGGTATCACTTTTTAGCATGCCAGAATTTGAAGAAAGACGAACAGCTTTACGCTTATTAATCATGGTTGCTATATTTATGATTATGGAATGGAAAGGACGCGAACAGCAATATGCTATTGCTAAACTTGGAGCCACCTGGAAACGTCCTTGGCGGTTTGCCTTTTATTACTTACTAATTATTGCTATTATTTGGTTTGGTGGCTCCAAACAGGAATTTATTTATTTTCAATTTTAAATTATGAAATCGTTTTTAAAAACGTCTTTACGCTTTTTAATTCCAGCTATTATTGTATTAGTGGCTGTAATTGTTTTGGACTTTTTTAAAGTTTTAGGTTTTCAAGATTATTATGCCACACAGAAAGTTGTAATTAATCGAGAAATGGTGACGGCTAATACTTACAGGCATTATAGAAACGATGAAAATTACAATGCCTTTATTTTTGGAAGTTCCAGATCGCAAGCTTTTAAATGTGAAAATTGGAAACCGTATTTAAACAAAACGGCTAAACCGTTTCACTTTGATGCCTTTGGTGAAGGGATTTGGGGAATTTCAAAAAAAATAGAATATATTAATGAACTTGGAGATTCCATTAAGCATGCGCTAGTTATAATTGATAGATCTGTTTTAAATTTAACAGTACCTCGTGTTAGTCATGTTTCGGTTCCAGATCCGCAAATTTCCAAAGCTTCAAAATTGAATTACCATGGCACGTTTTTAAAAGCTTCTTTAAACCCGAAATTTCTAGTGGCTTATACCGATTTTTCAATTACCAACACCTATCGTGATTATATGAGAGCCTATATAAATCATTCGGATTATAAAGACTCGGTAAACCCAAAAACCTGTGATATCTGGTATGGTTGGGATAAAGAAATTCAGAACGATTCAACAGCATTTTATGAGAATCTTAAGCAGAAAAACGTGTTTTATAATCGGGAGGATTTGAGCGTACCAAAATCCGTTGTAACAGCTGAAGGAATTAATCAATTAAAACGCATTAAAGCTATTTTTGACAAGCATAATACAGCATATAAAATTGTTATCTCACCTATTTATGATCAAATTCCTATGGAACGAGAACATATAGTATTACTAGAAACCATTTATGGTAGCGAACATCTTTATAATTTTTCAGGAAAAAATAATTTTACGGAACCTATTTACAATTTTTATGAAACATCACATTTTAGGCCACATGTTGCCAATGCCATTATGGAATTGATTTATAATTAGAATTCCTTTTTTGCCAAAATCATCCAAAAAAAAAGCCAACGAACAACGTTGGCTTTTCATATTCTCTAAACTTTCTAACTTAATCCAAAGCAGGAATACGCAATACTTGACCTGGATAAATTTTATCAGGATCTGATAACATCGGTTTATTAGCTTCAAAAATAACTGGGTATTTCATAGCATTTCCATAGAAATTCTTTGCAATTTTCCCCAAAGTATCACCACTTACAACCGTATGAAATTGAGCTTCTGGCTCTGTGTGTTCAACCGTCATTTGGTCGTCCACAACCGCAATACCGTTAGAGTTTCCTACTACTAATATAATTTTTTCACGCGTGGCCTGGTCATAAGCCATTCCGTGTATGGTAGCTGTATCACCATCAATTTTAATTTGCAAGTTTTTAGCTTCCAGTTTCAAGTCGGAAACGGTTTCTTCCATTCGGCTTGCTGCTGCAGATTCACGTTTTAATTTGGCTGCTGTGGCATCTGCTTTTGCTTCGGCTGCTTCTTCTGCATCTGTTTTTCCAATTCCGAAAACTTTAGCGCCTGCATTTTTAATAAATGAAAATAATCCCATAATTGTTACTTGTTTTTTAGTGTTAATAGTTACTGTTTCAAAGCTTTAATTTACAAAAATTATATATGCCAATGGTTCGTATTTGATGTTTTTTAACATAAAAAAAGGAACCGCCAAATAATTTCTCATCAAGCAGTTCCCTCAAAATTTTAGACTAATCAAATTTTCTGTGCACTTTCGCGAATTGGCTCACGTGGATTATCTTTCTTTTCGGCTTTAAACTTTCGTTTTTTAAGTTGATTGGATTGTTTGCCTTCTGCATTTTTCAAAAACTGAATGTAACCACGACCTGTAAATTCATAAACGGTTCCGGATGTTGGCTGATACAATTCTATTTTCGCATCATTTAAAACGCGGAGTTCAAAAAATTCATTTGAAAAATAATCATAATCCAAAGTCAACGTTTTTAAATAGCGGTTTCCCGAAATATTTCTAACATTATAAAGTCCGGTGTAATCCCAAAAAATATTATTTGGATTATACACATTGACATCTTGCGAGCTTTTAAATTCGGAGTCATTCCCTCCAGCTAAAAACTGTAAATAATTTTCATAATCAAATTCATTTGGCGCACCAGTTGGGCTGGTATATGTTTTTTCCCATGCTTCATATTCCTGAAGGAAATAATGAATATTATCATAAAACACATAATCATAATCAAAATTGCTACGTTGGTAACCATTTAAAAAGTACGACGTATCGTTATTCGGATCATACAACTCTATGGTGTTACTATCTATTTGGTATACATCAAAAGTTTGGTAACCATCTATTACATGATACACATCTAAAATATCATTATATGCGTCATAGGTTCCTGTTTGAATACCAAATCCGTTGCCTTGATCACCAAAACCAACCAAGTTATTATTGGCAAACAAATTGCCGTTTCTGAACGAAATTGTAAAGGCTATTTGTAAAAAAGGTGTTTCGTTATAACCAATAGTTTGGTTAATATCTACATACCACAATTCATAACGATTCAATAACTGATTTAATGATATGGATGGTGATGGACTTGGATTGTAAGTATCTACAATAATTTCATCGGTATAACACGATGTAAATAATGTTGCAGAAATTGCAAAAGCGAAAAGTAGTTTTATTGTTTTCATAGGTCCAACATTTTAAAATTATTATAACTAGGAATTCAAAACACGTGCCAAAATGAAAAAAGCCCTTTCAAGGATTATCGATAAAGCGTAAAATTTTATGTATTTTTGACATACTAAAAGATGATGTTCATTATGAGTAAACCTTTAAAATATGCGGTTTTCGGTTCCGGAAGTTGGGCCACAGCTATTGTAAAAATGCTTTCAGAAAATTTAGACGAAGTAGGTTGGTACATGCGCAGTGTTTATACCAAAGAGCATTTGCTTAAAGAATACCATAACCCGAGTTATTTAAGTTCGGTTGAGTTTAAAGTAGAGCAATTAAAATTGAGTAATGATATTAATGAAATGGCTAATTATGCCGATGTGTTAATTTTTGCTATTCCATCTGCTTTCATGTTTGGTGAATTAGAAAAACTTACCACTGATGTTTCGCAGAAAACCATTGTATCAGCCGTAAAAGGTATCATTCCTGAATCGGGCTTGTTAGTTGGTGAACATTTTCATGATATCTATAAAATTCCTTTTGAAAACATAGCTGTTATTGCTGGTCCTTGCCATGCGGAAGAAGTAGCATTAGAGCGTTTATCATACCTAACCATTTCCTGTGCTGATGCTAAAAAGGCTAAAATAATTGCCGATACCTTGGCAAGCGATTATATAAAAACCAAAATTAGCGATGATGTTATTGGTACAGAATATGCCGTGATGCTGAAAAACATCTATGCCATTGCTGCCGGAATTGCTCATGGTTTAGGTTATGGTGATAATTTTCAAAGTGTTCTAATGAGCAATGCCATACGTGAAATGAAACGTTTTATTAAAAAAATGCATAAAATGAAACGCAACATTAATAATTCGGCTTATTTGGGTGATTTATTAGTAACGGGTTACTCCGTATTTTCTAGAAATAGGATGTTTGGGAATATGATTGGGAAGGGCTACACGGTAAAATCGGCTCAAATGGAAATGAATATGGTAGCTGAAGGTTATTATGCCACCAAAAGTGCGCATGTACTCAATGAAAAAAATAAAAGTAAAACTAAAACACCTATTATAGATGCGGTTTATGCCGTTTTATATGAAGGTAAAGAGCCCAAAATGGTATTTAGAAAACTGACTGACAAGTTGGATTAAAAGGCCTCCTCTAACTCCTCTAAAGGAGGAGAACTGTTTTCGCTATAATTTTGTATCTCATCAATTAATAAAACAGTTTCCTAATTCCGATGAAAATAAAAATCATCAGTGTATAACCTAAAAAGAAGGGTAGAATATAAGCTTTTAAACCCAATACTAGCATGATTGCAATTATGAGTAATTGAAAGCCTAATCCGAAAGTAGAAATACTGGTCATTAAAAACTTTGGGAATGGTTTACCATGTTCTGCAAGTGGATCTAGAGCATAAATAGTTTTATCAAAAGCCCCATAAAGCAGTTTATACATACCGAAAAGAATATCTACATGCTTTTGCTTTTCGCCTTGTAATGCCATTGGAGTTTGGTTTTCAAACACGCGACTAGTGGTATCACCATCAAATTTATTACGTAAAATAACATAATAGTAATTGTATAAGGTTCCTTGTAACTGCAAACCTAAAAAAGCTAAAACGCAAATCCAGATATTCGTTTCACTCACAAACCAAATGGCAATAAAAATTAAAGCATTGAGAATGATATCTGCAACAGAATCCAAATAGCGTCCCGTATAGGATGGTTTTTGTTTCATACGTGCTAATTCGCCATCAGCAGCATCTAAAATCGATTTAAAAATTAAAAAGAAAGCAGCCATCCAATAATACCCTTTAAGAATACAATAAATGCCAATTAAGCCAGATATTACAAACCAAATGGTAACGTGAATTGGAGTGAAAGCGGTGTTTTGTAGTGCGTTTGCAATAAGTTTAGCAATTGGCCTTCCATAATCTGAAAGATCAATAAATTTATGCGCTTTTGGTAATTTGGACATGAAATTTCATCGAAAAACTATACTGTGGAATATACCGTTGAATGGTGCGAAGATACAGTTAAACTTTAAACAATGGATGGGTTTTTTGCGCTAAAATATCCTCCTTTAAAATACTGGATTGCATATCAAGTTAGCAGAAAATCTCTATTTGAGATTATAAAATTGTGGGTATTTTATAATTACGATAAGACTTTAATTAGCCAAAATGTTTAAGCAAGATAGATCACTACTAAAACTATCATCAAAATAATACTAAAAATTATAATTCTATTCTTTTTTTTATCAGCTTGAAGTTTATTACGAATATCTCTTTTTAAAATTTCCATATCAGTTTCAGACAATTTTGGAAAATCATACTCCACATTGTCGTCTAAACCTGCAAATGATTGATTACCATTTTCAAAGGATTTTCGCCTTTTAGAATCACGTGATTTTTTACGTTCTTGAGCTGCTTTAAACTGTGATAAACTACCGTGCATAAGTTCTTAGTTTTTTTCTATTAATTCTTTAATAACTTCAGACGTTAATTCATAACCTTTCAATCCTGGCCAACCTTCCCAAATCACGATACCTTTTGGATTTATTATCACACAATGTGGGATACCTTGAACCTTATAACTATTATTTAGTCGCTTTTTGGTATCAATAGCAGAATAATAGTCCATTTTAGGGTTGACTTGTTTTAATACTTTTGCTTTGGATTCATCACTTAATCCTATTACCACTAAATCATTTTTAAACTCTTCATGAAATTTATTCATTTCTGGAATGGCTTTTTTGCAAGGACCACACCAGGTTGCCCAAAAATCAATTAGCACAAATTTACCTGCCATTTCTGGTACTTCTGATAACCATTCTTCAACAATAAACTCTGGAGCCTCTTTATTGATAAAGGATTTTGCCCATAACTGTTTCTTTTGAGAGAAGGAACTGATACTAACAAATAAGACAATTAGTAGCACGGCATTTTTCATTGGGAATCTTAAATTAGTTCATGGTGTTAAACACCTAATTTAGCAAATTAATTTCTTAAACTGATGACAAAACGTTTGTTTTCCACTTCAAAGCCAATAAACCTAAAATAGGACCTAATGCTAAAATGGTAAAAACGGCATAGGAATCCGTTAATTCTATCAAATAAGTTATCAATTGAATACTGATGATGGTAATTGAAAACCCAATGCAATTTACAATGGTTAAAGCTGTTCCTTTTATGTCATTTGGTGCGTTTTCGGCCACTAATGTTGAAAATAATGGTGAATCGGCAATAACCACCATACCCCAAAAAATAAGAAAACCTATAAAAAAACTACTGCTTACTGTCGTGAAAATAAACGGTGATAGTAAACAACAAACACCTGACAACATTAAGAACATAAACGCTGTTTTCTTGGAGCCAAAAAGTTGAGCTAAATAACCACCAAGAACACAAGCCAAAGCACCTACACCAATAATGATGAATGACAGGAGTGGAATATTGAATGGTACTTCTGGATGTACTAAATTATAAGTTTTTAGCATGATGGGAACAAATACCCAGAAGGCATACAGTTCCCACATATGGCCAAAATACCCAAAAGCCACTGACCGGAATTCATTGTTTTTAAATACCTTCAAACAAGCCGAAAAATTGGGTTTTTTGCTGGGATTTCTATTTGGGCCATCTGGCACTGAAACCGCCAAAAGTAAGCCACCAAAAAGAGCTATAGTAGATGTTACAAACAATACCATTTTCCAAGGAAGTGGACCAAAAATATCCTTTAGCAGGTGTGGAAAAGCCGTACCTAGAACCAAAGCACCAACTAAAAAGCCAAGTGATTTACCCAAACCTTTGTTATAATAATCAGCTGCTATTTTCATCCCAATTGGATAAATACCGGCTAGAAAAAATCCTGTAAAAAAACGTAGTGTTAGTAAAGTTCCTAAATTATTCCCTTCCCATATAATTCCTAAATTAAACAAGGCAGCAAGGACAGCACTCACAAAAAACACTTTAGATGGCGAAAACCGATCGGCAATAGTTAACACAGCGTAAATAAGTGTTCCTAATATAAATCCGAATTGAACGGCAGATGCAATATGACCTAAAGCATTAGCTTGAAGTCCGAAATTTAAAACCAGATCATTAATCACGCCATTTCCGGCAAACCACAATGAGGTGCAGCAAAATTGTGAGATAATTATCACTGGCAGAATTATTTTCGGTGGTTTCAAAAGGTTGAGTTACTGGCGTATTTTACTTAAAAGTTCCGTTATATATAAGCGACTAATTTAGCTAAAATTCCTTAATTTCTGATATATGAAGCACGACACAACTTCTTGGTTGTGTAATTAAATAAAAACTATTGAGCACGATTAAACTCCGGGAATTCGCTACTTCACCAAAACCCCTTTAACGTCCATAAGTGGAATTGCCTGCAAAGCTTTTAAATTAATGGTGTTTTTTCGGAATAGAAAGGTTTTGTCAAACATGGTGTTGCCTTCAAAAAACGTAACTTGAAATTGGTTGTTTAAGGCAAATAATTCTTCTTGCATCAATTCAATTTTTGCATAGCTTTTGGCTGGAAGCGTATCCAATTTTTTACGAAATGTAGATGTTATTTTATTGTTGGAATAACCAGTTGTTACAATAAGAACTACTTCCAAAGCTACCGCTTTATCATTGATAATGTATGCGTTCCAATCTTGGGTTTTATAAATGTCGTTATACTCATTTACAACGGCAACATACACATTTTCTACCTTGGGAATTTCAATATCTTTTTTCATATGTTAAGGTGTACCTTTTGAAACTATTAAATTGCTGACTGGTTTGTGCAAAAATAAGAAACTATTTAAAAAAAGTATTAGAATACCCAGAAACTGTAATGCCACGAAGGTTGTAAACAATTAAGTGATTTAAAACCGTTGTCAAACTATAAGTTTTAAAAACATTATCATCTTTAAAAGCTATCTCATCTATGCGTAACAGATACAATTTGGCTACTAAAGTCAAGTCTACTTCTGGTTTAATAAGCCCTTCCTGTTTTGCTTTTACCAATAGTTTAAAAATAGTGGTATGGACTAACTGGTCTGAAAATACCGTAAATACAGCATCAGCTTTTGGATAGTATTTTTTTATACCAAATAAAAACGCAGGTTGAAAATGTTTTAAATAATCGAACCCACGTTTATATATGGCAATAATTTTTTCAATGGCATCTAAATCGTGTTGGTTTTGAATGGCTTCAATTTCCACCACATAGCGTTCTAATAAATAGCTTAAACTTTCGGCTACCAAAGCTTCTTTACTATTGAAATACTGATAAATGGTTTTTTTTGAGATGCCTAATTCCAGTGCTAAATCATCTAGTGTAAACCGTTTGCTACCAAACTTGGTAAAATTGGTTATGGAACACGAGAGGATGTCTTGCTTGCTAATCATACCAACCAGATACGAGTTATTTCCAACCTCCACCTAATGCTTTATAAAAACGCACTATGGCTAATAACTGCTCTAATTTGTTATCAATACTATTTAACTCGGCAGTTAACACACTTTGTCTGGCTGTTAACAAATCTAAATAATTGGCATAACCATTATCCAGTAAGGTTTCTGAATTGCTTTCTGCACGACGCAAAGCTTCCACTTCATTTTCACGGAATTCAAATTTATCAACTTCTGCTTGATAAGCATACAACGCATTAGATACTTCTTGACCTGCAACTAATAAAGTTTGTTTAAAATTTAAAAATGCTTGTTCTTGTTGTGTTTGCGAAACTTCGTATTGGGTTCTTATTTTTCGTTGATTGAAAATAGGTTGGGTTAAACCACCAACAATATTAGCGAAAAGTGAGTTGGTATTAAACCAATTATCAAATTCTAAACTCTGAAAGCCTCCAGAAGCGCTTAATGTTAGCGACGGATAAAAGTTAGCTTTTGCCACATTGGTCATTTCAAAAGCTTGCATAAAATCATTTTCCGCAGCAATAACATCAGGTCTGTTACGCAATAAGACGTATGGCACACCTAATTTCATTTCGGTTGTAATATTTTGCCCATCTAATGAATTCCGTTCATAATTTTGCGGTTGTTTCCCTAATAAAATACTTAAAGCATTTTCAGTTTTAAAAATTTCCCGTTGAATGTCCACTTGAAGCGCACGCACATTATTGTATTGTGCCACATTTTGGTCAACAGCTACTTGGGTTACTTGGCCAGCTTCTTTTAAAGCTTCAATAGTTTCTACACTTATTCGACGTGTTTCAGTGGTTTCTTTAGCAATTTCTAATTGCGCATCTAAAGCTACAAGTGTATAATAAGTGGTTGCAATACTTTCAATTAATCGCGTTTTCACAGCTTGATGTGCTGCAATACTTTTTAGGTAACCTGCTTGAAATGCGCGTTTATTACTGCGTATTTTTCCCCAGATATCGGCTTCCCAAGATAAACTAGCAACCGCTTCATACTGATCTAAAGCACCATTAAAAAAAGACCCAAACTGACTGTTTTTTGCCAATTCTTGATGGGTTAATGATGCACCTGTACTTAATGTAGGTAAATAACCTGCTTTTCCTTGCTTTAAATATGCTTCACCTGCAATAATTTGTTGAAGTGCCACACGAATATCAATATTATTCTGTAAACCTTCTTCTATATATTGTGTTAAATACGGATCGGTAAATACGTTTTTCCAGGACACATCTGCCATAGATAAACTATCAGTTGGTAAGGCATCGGTACGGAATAAGTTTTCTGTTTCGTCCTCAAATTCTGGACGTTCATAATCTTTTGCTACCAAACAACTTTGCATGGTAATCAGCACAAAAACAAGAACACTTCCTCTTAAAATAAATTGTTTATTTAAAAATACTTTCATAATCTGTTAGGCTTGATTTTGTTAATTTACGGCTTCGGGAACACCTGTTACTTTTTCTTGTAGCCATTGGAAAATGACGAACAATACGGGAATAATAAAAACGCCAATGATGGTTCCAATTAACAGTCCACCTACGGCTCCTGTTCCAATGGAATTATTACCTGCTGCACCTACACCAGTTGCTAAAACCAACGGCAGCAGTCCAAGAATGAACGCGAACGATGTCATTAAAATAGGACGTAAACGTACTTTGGCTCCATCAATAGCGGCATCCACTAACGAGAGTCCATGCTGTCGACGTTGCACAGCAAACTCTACAATTAATATGGCATTTTTGGCCAATAAACCGATTAACATAATTAAGGCTATTTGGAAATAAATATTATTCTCCAATCCGGTAAACCAGGTTGTTAAATAGGCACCAGCCACACCAATTGGTAAGGACAAAATAATGGCTAATGGTAATAAATAACTTTCGTATTGTGCTGATAATAAAAAGTACACAAACAAAATACTAATCATAAAAATAATAGACGACTGTCCTGCCGATGCAATTTCCTCACGTGTTATACCGGAATACGCTACTTGGTAACCTTCTGGTAAATTAGCTTCCGCTAGTTGATTAATGGTTTTAATAGCATCACCTGAACTATAACCAGGTGTGGCCGAACCATTAACGGTAACTGCATTAAATAGGTTGAAACGATTTACGGTTTGTGGACCATATACACGCTTGAAGGAAACATATTGCGAAATAGGTGTCATACTTCCATTTGGTGTTTTAACCATCATACTATTTAGGCTAGCTTCATCTACGCGATCTTCCGGTAGGGCTTGAACGAACACACGAAATTGTTTACCAAATCGGCTAAAATCAGCTACGTAATTACCACCAATATACCCTTGTAAGGCTGATAAAATAGCACTTGTTGATACACCTGCTTCTTTAGCACGCTCTACATTAATGGTTAATTCTAATTGCGGAAAGTTAGTACTAAACGAGTTGGAAGCAAAAGCAATATCAGGTTGCTGGTTTAGCAGCCGAACAAAGTCGGTTGCTGTTGCATCAAGTTCTGTTAATGGTCTTGCATTACGGTCTAATAAACGCATTTCAAAACCATCTGCACTTCCAAAACCAGGAACACTAGGTGGCGTAAAAAACAGAATATTAGCATCTGGAATCATGGCCGATTTTTGGAATAATTGTCCAATAATACCATCTACAGACGTCGCTTCCGTTTCACGCTTTTCCCAAGGTTCTAAAATAATGAAACCCATAGCATTGGAACTTCCTTCGCCCGAGAAAAAGTTTTGTCCGCTAATAAATGAAGCTGCTTGAATACCATCAATATCTTTTACAATATTATACATGTCTTCATTCACCTGGTACGAACGATCGGAAGATGAACCTGGCGGAAGTACGGCATTCATAAAAATAACACCGCGATCTTCAGACGGAACAAAACCTGTAGGAATGACTTTATTAGCTGAAATTATAGCAAAAACACCTAAACCAAGAATTAAAAACGTGATCCATTTATGCTTTAACAAAAAGCCTAAAGATTGGGTATATTTTTTAGTCGTTGCATTAAAAGCACTATTAAAGGCATCATAAAAACGTTGTAAAAAGGATTTTTTCTTTTCCTCATGACCTTGATGTGGCTTTAAGAAAATAGCACATAAAGCTGGTGTTAAGGTTAAGGCGTTTAATGCCGAAATAAAAATGGCAATCATTAGCGTTACACCAAACTGCTCATAAAATACACCAGAAGGACCTTGAATAAAAGTAATAGGAACAAAAACCGCTATCATTACTAATGTTATGGAAATAATAGCACCACTAATTTCACTCATGGCAGAAACTGATGCTTCTTTAGCATCATCAAAACCCTCTTCTAGTTTAGCATGAACGGCTTCCACCACCACAATGGCATCATCTACCACAATACCAATGGCTAAAATAAGTGCGAATAAGGTTAGCAAATTAATTGAGTACCCTAACACATTTAAAAAGAAAAATGTTCCGATAATAGAAACAGGAACCGCTATGGCTGGAATTAACGTAGATTTAAAATCTTGTAAGAAAATGAAAACCACCAAGAACACTAATAAAAAGGCTTCTAATAAGGTGTGTAATACTTTTTCAATGGAAGCGGTTAAAAACTTATTGGTATCATAATTCACTAAATAATCAATACCTTCTGGAAAATCCTTTTTCAGCTCATCCATTTTGGTATAGATATTTTCAATAATTTCCTGTGCGTTAGAACCTGGAGTTTGAAATACACCAAAATTCACAGCTGGATTGCCCTTGGTTCTAGAAATTGAAGAATATGAAAACGCATCCAATTCAACTTTAGCTACATCTTTCACACGAAGAAATTCGCCACTGCCAAGTGCTTTTACAACAATATTTTCATAATCCGTTGCCGTTTTATAACGGCCTTTGTATTTAATAACATACTCAAAGGCTTCGCCACTATTTTGCCCTAATGAGCCTGCTGCTGCCTCCAAACTCTGTTCGTTAATAGCTTGTGTTACATCACGAGGTTCCAAGTTATAAGCAGCCATTTTAACTGGATCCAACCAAACACGCATGGAATAATCTTTTCCACCAAAAACATTTACGGCACCAACACCATTAACACGCTGTAATTCGGGTTTGATATTGATATTTAAATAATTCTGAATAAAGGTATCATCATATTCAGGATTGGTGGAATAAATTGCAGCATACAATAAGGCTGAATTTTGTTGTTTTTGAGTAATAACACCAGCTCGTGTTACTTCAGATGGTAATAAGGAGTTGGCACGTGCTACACGGTTTTGAACATTTACGGCTGCAATATCGGCATCATATCCTTGTTCAAAGAATACTTGTATCGAAGCACTTCCGGAATTACTAGCTGTAGACGTAATATACGTCATACCTTCCACGCCATTAATTTGTTCCTCTATGGGAACAATTACACTTTCTAATATGGTTTCGGCATTTGCACCTGGGAATGTAGCGTTCACTTGAACCGTAGGAGGTGCAATATCTGGGTATTGGGTAACTGGCAATTGCAGTAAGCCTAAAACACCTAGAATAACAATGATAATAGAGATGACCGTCGATAAAACGGGTCTTTCAATGAATTTCTTTAACATAATTGGACCTTATTTAAATACCGTATCAAACGAATTAATTATACTGTCTAAAGGCTTCATTATCGGTTTAATTTTACTTCCAGAACTCACTTTATTTAGTCCTTTTGCTAAAATAGTTTCGCCTACTTCTATACCTTCTTGAATAATATAAATACGACCAGAAGATTTTAAAACAGTTACAGGCTTATCAACCAACGAATCGTTTAATACCTTGTAAACAAATGTTTTCCCTTGTCTCTCATAGGTAGATTCAGACGGAATAACCATAACATTCGTATAGGTTTTAGGAATTAAAACCGTTCCACTACTTCCATTTCGGAGCAAGCCTGCTTTATTATTAAATTGCGCTCTAAACGTTATGGTACCTGTTTGGGTATTGATATCTCCAGTAATGGTTTCAATTTTACCTGTTTTTTCGTACAAATCACCATTTGCTAATTTCAATTTTACCTCTGGAAACAGTTTTAATTTCTCTTCAGATGTTTCGCCTTTTGCTTCATTCATAAATGAAATAAATGCTTTTTCATTCATTGAAAAATAAGCATAAACCGTTTCAATGGATGATACATTGGTTAAAGGCATTGGATCTTGAGCACTTACCAAAGCACCTTTTCGGAAATTTATGGAACCTACAACACCATCTACGGGACTTTTTACATTGGCGTAATCAATATTAGCGCCAATACTATTATAAGCACTTTGGGCTTGTAGTAATTTAGCATTTGCCGTTTCTAATTGTACACTACTAATAATGTTTTTCTCAACCAACGGTTTTAATTTATTAACCTCAACTTGAGCGGCATTCACATTGGCTTTAGCTGCTTGGGCATCTTGACTTAAAGACTGCGTTTCCAGCTTAAAAAGTAACTGACCCTGTTTAACGCGTTGGCCTTCTTGAACCAGAACTTCCTTAATGTAGCCAGATATTTTTGGTCGTACCTCACTATTCACTTTGCCTTCTATACTAGCTGGAAAATTTTCGTGGGTTGTTACATCTTGTTTAGCAACCGTAACAACAGGATATGGTATTACTGGAGGTGCTTGCTGTTGTGTTTCCTTTTCTTCACAGCTAAAAAGTGCTAAAACTAATGCACAAGGAATTAAAATATTGAATGTGTTTTTTTTCATGTTACGATTGCTTTAGAGTTTTTATTACAGCTACTTTACTTTTCAATTCCGACATAGATGCCATAGCTAAATTTAAGAATTTAATATAGTTATCGTGATAGGTTAAATCAAATTTATTATGAAGCGTGGTGCTTGCTAATTTGTTAATTTCCAGCTTATAATCAGTTATTTCCTCATGAAGTTCCTTTTCCATATGCCATTGCGAAATCATGCTATCTATAGTTTTAACTAATAAGTTTGGGTTTATAACAAAGTACTTTTTTCGATCACCTTGTTTAGTGAAATACGAAATTTTCTTTAAATCCTGTAAATGGTTTAAGTGGGTAGAAATGGTACTTTTACTTGCGCATAAATCGGATACCAAATCGTCAAAAGTAACGCCAGCTTTTCCAGTTAAAATGATAAAAGCAAATATTCGTGCTGCCACTGGAGCTAACTGCTCCGAGTGTTCAAAATGAACACCCAATTTTTCAACTAACTGGTGTTTTTTTTCTTTTAATTCCTTTTCCATGTTTAGTAATTAATTTGCAAAACTAAATTTAGTTCGTAAAAAACCGAACTAAACGAAGTTAAAAGATTGTTAAATAAAAAAAGCCGATGGAAAATCGGCTTAAATATATATTTGTTACTATGTTGTTACAAAGCAGACTTAAACTGTTCTAAAAAGCGAACATCGTTTTCACTTAATAAACGAATATCACCAATTTGATGCAGTAACATAGCAATTCGATCAATTCCCATTCCGAAAGCAAAACCTGAATATTCTTTAGAATCAATTCCGCAATTTTCTAGTACGTTTGGATCTACCATACCACAACCCATAATTTCCAACCAACCGGTTCCTTTAGTAATGCGGTAATCGGTTTCGGTTTCCAATCCCCAATACACATCTACTTCTGCGCTTGGTTCAGTAAATGGGAAATAGGATGGTCGCAATCTAATTTTACTTTTTCCAAACATTTCGGTTGTAAAATATTGAAGGGTTTGTTTCAAATCGGCAAAGCTCACGTCTTTATCAATATACAAGCCTTCTACTTGGTGGAAAAAACAGTGCGAACGTGATGAAATAGCTTCATTTCTATACACACGCCCTGGTGAAATAGTACGAATAGGTGGCTTGTTGTTTTCCATATAGCGTACCTGTACCGAACTAGTGTGTGTACGCAATAAAATATCAGGATCGGTTTGAATAAAAAACGTATCCTGCATATCTCGGGCGGGATGGTATTCTGGCAAATTTAATGCGGTGAAATTGTGCCAATCATCTTCAATTTCTGGCCCTTCACTCACATTAAAACCAATACGCGAAAAAATATCAATTATTTGATTTTTTACAAGTGAAATAGGATGTCTAGCACCCAATTCAATGGGTTCGCCAGGACGAGAAAGATCATCATAAGCACCTGAAACCGTTTCTTGGCTTTCTAGGTCTTCTTTTAATGCAGCTACTTTATCTTCAGCTGTTTTTTTAAGGGCATTTATAACCTGACCAAATTCTTTTTTCTGATCGTTAGCAACGTTTTTAAACTCCTTAAAATAATCGTTAAGCAATCCTTTTTTTCCTAAAAATTTAATTCGAAATGCTTCGACTTCCTCTTTAGATTTGGCTTGAAATGCTTCTGCTTCAGTTATAAGTTCTTTTATCTTATCTATCATGATATCCTTGAAAATGAGTGCAAATTTACAAATTCTTATTGTATATAATTGGCTTCCACAAAATAGTTTACAATAGCCTCTTTCATTAAGACACTTTGCTCACCTGCTTTTAAGTTAGGTAATTGCTCTTTTACTTTATAATGTGGCCATTTATCATCATCAAAATAATCAAATTCGTAATACCCATAAGGCTCCAAAAGCCTGCAAATAGCTATGTGCATCAAATCTAATTTATGATCTTTTTTGAATGTTCTATCTAATTGTCCTAATTCTTGAACGCCAATTAAATAAATAATAGCATCTAAATCTAGTTTATCACCATCGGCAAATTGTGCAGATAATTTTTGCACTACCAATTCCCACCGTTCTTTTAATTGCTCGTCTCTAGACATGTTTAAAATTGAAGTTTCATATGAAATTGAAGACCTACTTCAAGTTCAAATTCTGTTTTATTTTGGCAAAGTTAACTTATATTTGAAGAAATTCTATGGATATATGACCGTAATTGACATCATTTTAATTGCATTTTTAGGATTCGGTCTCGTACGTGGTTTCCTAAAAGGTTTCTTTGTTGAAATCGCTTCATTAATGGCTTTAATTTCAGGCATATATGGTGCCATTCACTTTAGTTTTTATGCTGCTGAAACGCTTATGGATTACGTAGATTGGGACGAAAAAACCATTAATGTTGCCGCTTTTGCCATCACCTTTATTGGTATTGTTTTAATCATTGCTTTGGCAGGAAAAGCCCTAACCAAATTAGCAGACTTTGCCGCTTTAGGCATTTTAAACAAGCTGTTAGGTGCCCTTTTTGGTGTGATAAAAATAGGGTTGATTTTAAGTGTTTTACTCAATATTTTTGATGTTATGAATAGCAGTATCACCTTTATAGATGAAGAACACACAAAAGATGCTGTGCTTTATGAACCTGTAAAATCCTTGGCTCCTATGATTTTTCCGTTTGTGATAAAATCTGCGGAAGAAGAAGTGGGAGAAACTATTGAACCATAAATTTTTCCTGAAGCATAAAAAAGCCACTTCTTAAAAAGCGGCTTTTTTACTATTTAATCTAAATGATAAATCTCACGAATATCCTCGAGGTATTTCACAAAATCAATCTTTAAATCTATTAACTTTCCGGTATGAATATCAAATACCCAACCGTGAACTTCTAAATCACGCTCTCGTATGGCTTTTTGTACGGCTGCGGTTTTAATTAAATTAACGCATTGTTCCTTTACATTAAGTTCCACCAGTCTGTCGTAACGTTTCTCTTCATTTTCGAAAGCATTTAGCTCATCTTTATGGATTCTGTATACATCGCGAATATTACGTAACCACGGATTTAAAATACCTAAATCTGCAGACTGCATGGCAGCTTTTACGCCACCACAGGAATAATGTCCGCAAACTACTACGTGATTTACTTTAAGGTGAACAACAGCGTATTCTACAACAGACATGGCATTTAAATCGGTTCCAGAAATCATATTGGCAATATTTCTATGAACAAATACCTCACCTGGTCCAAGACCCATTAATTCTTCAGCTGTAACACGACTATCGGAACATCCTATAAACAGTAATTCTGGGCTTTGTCCTTCGCCTAATTCGTCAAAATAATTTGGATTGACTTCAAGCTTATTTTGGATCCAATCTTTATTATTTTCAAAAACTGTTTTTAAATTCATGATTTCTAATATTTATCTTTCACATTATCTTTTATCCATACCATACACTCTTTAAATGAAACAAAAAGATGATCTTTTGGAATTAAATCTGGTATAATACCAATACGTTCCATCATGTATCTTGGTTGTGTTAAAAGACCAACGAATAATACAGTTATATTGTTTTTATTCAACTCTTGCAAAACATCTTCCATGGCATACAATCCAGATTGATCCATATATTGCATTCGACCTAAACGGATAACAACGGTTGTAGCAGTCAGCGGAATTTGAGCTGCCAGACTCTGAAAATCGCTTGTAGAACCAAAGAATAAAGGTCCTTTTAGGTGTTTTATAAATACTTCTTCTTTTAGTTTTTCTGGAAAATTAGCTTCATCTGCCCATGCTTTTTCTTTGGAAAGTGCCTTGACATCAGAACGTATTGCTGTTAAATCGCCAATCGTTTTCATAAACATTAAGGAAGCGATTACTAATCCAATTCCAACCGCATATACTAAATTCCAAAAGGTTGAAAGCAGCAAAACAATAATCATAATTAAAACTTCGGAACTCAATTTTAATGGACCAATTTTGATATCTTTTGGCAAACTTGGAATGGCTTTTAAACCTTTATAGTCCATAACTCCTATACCAACAGTAATTAAAATTCCTGCTAAAACAGCTGCAGGAATATCCGATGCTAAACCCGGTAAACCTGGAATTAATAGAATTCCGAGTAGTAATAATCCCGCAATCATACCAGAAAGTTTAGTTTTACCTCCTGAATTAATATTTACAACGGTTCGGATGGTAGCACCTGCTCCAGGAATACCGCCAAAAAATGCACCAACCGAATTACCGATACCTTGACCTACCAATTCTTTATTAGGTTTGTGTTTTGTTTTGGTCATATTATCAGCTACCACACTCGTTAATAACGAATCAATGGCTCCTAACAAAGCCAAAGTTAAAGCTGTAAATATATAAGGGGTAATGGTACTCAATTCAAAATTGGTAATGATTCCTATGTTTGGAATAGGCAAACCACTCGGGATTTCCTCAATGGGTCTGTAATTCAATCCGAAAATCATGGCAGCACCAGACATGACCACCAAAGCAACCAAAGTACTTGGTACAGCTGTTGTAATCCGTTTAAATCCATAAATTATAAGGATGGTACCTAAAGCTAGGAGCACCTCTAACCAATTAATATTCTGTAAAGCACGCCCTAAAACTCTAATGGTTCCTAAAACTCCTGATGCTTCTTTAGCTGCCAATGTTTTAGATTCCTTCAAAATATCGGCTTCGGTTACTAATTCAGCACGCGCAATGGTTTCTTTAAAATCTTCCAATACCAAAATCCCTTCATCAGCTTCTTCTATTAAAATATTTGTTTGATCATTTAATAAATATGAAAAAATAATATAGAACTATCTCCAAAATAGCAAGACCTAAAAAAGACATGTCCCATATTATTTATTTTTCCTCTTTTTTGTTTAGTTGTTTTTTGTTTGTTTCAACTCATTGAGAATATTCAAATAACTCACATTTATAAATGTTTCGTTTTTTCATTTAGCACGTTATTTTCGCACTGTATAGATTGTTTATAAGATATATAAGTGTTGATATTATCATTTTTTAAATATGTAACGTAAGTATTTAAAACGTGGATTCTTATCATATTGTAATGTCG
>CBFHJN010000015.1:18187-23291 GCA_965655805.1 Flavobacteriaceae bacterium | reverse complement strand
TTAATCACCTTATTTTATAATATTTATTCCTACTTTTGCACGCAACTTATAACGTGTGTACATTTTATATTGAAATACATTTCAGTATGTAGATTTCCTCACGCCTAACTACGCACGAACGAAACAACTGACTACAACCGAATGATAGTAAACCCAACTAAAATGCTATTTATAGTATTTTTTAGCATTTTAAATTGGAGTGCCTTTTCTCAAAAGGATTCGACTTCACTTTACACATCAAACCATAAGGGCAAATTTTTTTTAAGTTGGGGAGGAAATAGAGAAGCCTTTACAAAATCGGATATTACCTTTAAAGGTGATAATTATAATTTCACTTTATATGATGTTGATGCGCATGATAAGCCAAAAGGTTGGCATATAGATTATATAAATCCGAAGCGTCTTACCATTCCGCAAACCAATTTAAAAATTGGTTATTTTATTACGGATAAGTATTACGCAGCTTTTGGTGTAGACCATATGAAATATGTTATGACACAATATCAATACGCCAATATTTATGGCTATATTAATTTACCTAGTGACGAACCTGGCTCTTTTTACAACGGCATGTATCAAAATGAGCAAATTCAAGCCACGGAAGATTTCTTAACCTTTGAACACACTGATGGACTCAACTATGTATATCTAGAATTTGGTAGATTTGATGATTTATCATTTTTATTGGGAATAAGAAATACAGATATATTCCAAATTAATATTACTGAAGCTTTAGGAGCTGGTGTTTTATATCCAAAAACAAACACAAAATTATTACAAAAAGAACGTTATGACGACTTTCATGTATCCGGTTATGGCATCCATTTAAATGCAGGGTTAAACTTAACGTTTTTCAAGCATTTCTTCGTTCAAGGTGATTTACGAGGTGGTTTTATTAATATGCCAGATATTAAAACAACCCGTAATTCTAATGATAGTGCATCACAACATTTTATGTTTATTGAAAGTGTAATATCTTTCGGAGCTATTTTTAGAATATAATTTAAACAAATATGATAGCAATTAGAGAAGCTGTTTTAGAAGACTTACCGGAAATAACAGCACTTTTCAGAGATACAATATTGAGTATTAACTCCAAACATTATACAGAAAACCAAATAAATGCTTGGGCCTCTGGTGCTGATAATCAAAAAAAATGGACGGCTCGAATTTCTAAAAACTACTTTATTGTAGCCGAATTAAACAATGCCATTGTCGGTTTTGCTTATCTGACTCAAGGCTATTATTTAGACGGGATTTATGTTCATAAAAATCATTTACGGCAAGGCATTGGCGCTAAATTATTACGTGTTTTAGAATCGCAAGTAATTATGGCTGGTTTTAAGGAAATTAAATCGGATGTTTTTAAATCCGCACTTCCCTTCTTTGACGATTATTATTACGAAGTTGAAAAGAAACAACTCAAACAAGTCAAGAACGAAATATTTGATAATTACATTATTTACAGAACCTTATAATTATTTCCAAAAGGATTTGTCCTTATGTTCATAAACTTCGTTTAGAATATCCATGAAAACGTCATCGTCAATTCCAGCTAATGATTTATAACGCAATGATTTGACTATTTTGCGCTTTTCAGTAACTAAATACCGATCAAATTTTCTCGATAAGTATGCGGAATGCCAAAAACCAACATCCACATAGTCCTTACTTTGATTGATATAACATATTGGACGTTTTCCTATATAATAACATGGTAATTTCCATTTGTATTTCAATTCTGCAGTAGGCAAAGTATGGGTAATAACCGCTTGAAGGTGCATCATAATGGACTTGAAAGGTTCTGGTTTATTTAAAATATAGACTTCTGCTGGTTTCATAAATTAAGTAATTTAATCTTCCCTATTTTTCTCCTGAATTTTGCGTACTATTTTTGTAGCCATATTTCTGGGGATAAAACGTGGTAAACTGCCTAAAATTTTATTTACACCTCCTGGAATAGCTACGACTTTGCCTTGCATCATAGCCTTATAACCATAAGCGGCAACCATTTGGGCACTTGCCATATTAAAGGTAATTTTATTTTCTGAACAATCGTTTGAAACCACTTGCTGAAAAGATGTTTTAGTCGGTCCTGGACACAATGCCGTAACCGTTACACCTGTTCCTTTTAACTCATTAGCAATGCCTTCTGAAAACGACAAAATATATCCCTTTGTAGCATAATACAACGTCATTAATGGTCCTGGTTGGAATGCTGCCAACGAGGACAGATTTAGAATTTTTCCTGATCCGCGTTTTACCATACCTTCAACCATTAATTTCGTTAAATGTGTGGTGGTTAACACGTGTAAATTTAGCATTTGTGCTTGGCGTTCCCAATCCGATTCATGAAAAGCACCAAACACACCGAAACCAGCATTATTTACCAAAGCATCAATTTGCGTATTTCCTAATTTTGAAATAATTTCTGCCGAAATATTAATTTGACTTAAATCTTTCGCCATAATTTGAACTTCAACAGAAAAAGAGGATTCGATATGTTGTTTGGCTTCTTCAAGCTTTTCAGCATTAATATCTACCAAAATCAGGTTATAAGAGTCTTTAGCGAATAATAATGCCAATTCAAATCCCAATCCAGATGCACCTCCTGTAATTAATGCCGTTTTAGTCATAATCTTAAATTATTTACCGCTCACATAATCTTGAAGGTAGCTGAATCGTTTTGTTAAATGGCCGCTATCAGTTATTCTTGCACGTTTTAAAATTCCACGTTCATCATTATTAAAAAAAGCAGGTATAACATGCTCTAAAAACATATCACCAAACCCTTCGCTGGCATCTTTCGGCAATTCACAAGGCAAATTATCAACAGCCATGACGGTAATGGCGTTTTCAGCATCAAAAGCAACCTCCTTTTCCGATTTAGTATCGTAACCATAAAATGGATCTGCAATGGTAGATGCACGTAAGGTTGAAGCCACTGGTCCATCTACATCGCAACTAATATCGGCTACTAAATTAATTCTAAACTTGGGCTTTTTAGCATCTTTTCGCGTGAACAAATAAGGCGCGTTATTACCATAAAAATGACCAGCAATAAAGAAATCCGTTTCTTGTGCATAAGCCATAAAATTACTTTCATATCCACTTGGGTCCTTATAAAACTCATGCTTCTCTCCTACTTTACCATCTTTTCGTTTGCTATATTCCATAACATCAGCCATGACGTAAACAGGTTCCGAAAATGAGCTGGTTAAATACAAGGCATCACTAACTTCCTTAATTTTTAAATGATCTAGAATTTCCTTGGCACCATAAGCAACTTTTCCTGTTCCAGTCAGTAAAATTTTTATATTAGGAATGATAATTTTGTCTAATTCTGCTTTCACGGCATTTAAATCGGCTAGCGTTTCTACTTTGGGTAAATCAAACAAACCATCGCGTAAACCCATGGCTCGAAAACCATTGTAAGCACCAACCAAACCAGCATAACGGCCAAAACCAATTAATCGCGATCCTGTTTGGCGGACAATGGTTTCATGATCGTACATGTCAATATTCTGCGCTAACATGGTTTGTAAGAGTTTTCTATTGTAAGGTTGTTTTTTAATGGTATGAGAAAAGAAAAAATACTTTTTATTCGGCATTAAGTTCGCAACAGGTACCTCTTTCACGCCTAACATGACATCGCAATCTGAAACATCATCGGTTACTTTAAAACCTTGAGCTTCGTAAGCACTGTCTGGAAAAATACGAATATCACTAGACTCCACTATAAATTCCGCTTGCGGAAATTGTTTACGTGCTTCAGCTAATTTTTCAGGTGAAAACACCACACGTCTGTCTGGTGGATTTTTACGCTCTTTGATGATGGCAAATTTCATGATTCTATTATTTATAATATTTTCGATGACCAAAACATATGACGTTCCAGAAAACGAAAAATGCATTAATACTAACTGACACAATTACCGAAGACTACTTTGGTACATGTTTTGCACGAAAATACATGGATTTGGGTTGTTTCACAACTTTTTTTTGGTAACTTCGCTATCCTTTTAAGAAAATTTTTAGTTAGAAAGATTTTCAGAACGGAAATTTAGAATTTTCTTATGTAAATTGAGATGAATTCAATAGCACAAAAATTAATTTTGCTATTTCATTGAATGGGGTCGACTGGTTTTGACAGCGAGATCACTCAACTGGTAAGCACGTCGTGTAATGACTTTGAAACACGTAAAAGGCTAGGTCACACTTTTAAACGGCGAGAATAACTACGCTTTAGCTGCATAATCTGAATTATAGTAAGATTCGTGCTTATTCCTACTAGGTAGGAAGGCTAAATGTCTCCTGAAAGCCTTGATTAACGGCGTTCTAATAGAGGCATCGTAAAAGTTAATATAGCATACATAGCGCTTTGATGTGTATGTGAAACTCAAAAAGATAAGGTGTAAGTAGGTTGTCTTTAACCAGCTTGCGCACGAAAAACCAAGAAAAGAATAAACGTGTAGAAGGCCCTTTGATGGCTTGTTTGGACGAGGGTTCGATTCCCTCCGACTCCACTTTTAACCCTGTAATAAATTGATTTACAGGGTTTTATTTTTTTAGTTGACAATTTTAGGGATAATTATCTGCTTTTTAAACATAATGATTTATGATAAGAAAGAAATTTTTCCAATGGATTAAAAATATATGAGTGGAACTGAAACAAATCCATCCTTTAAAAATCAAATCAAATAAACAACATTCCCAACACCTACAATACCTGTTATACAACCTAATATAAAATTCATTTTAGTAGCAATAAAAGTGAGTTTATGCTCTATTTTATTGGCAACAGTTGCATAAGCAGCATACAACGCAAATGAACCTACTGTGGAGCCTATGGAAAAATAGAAGCTATTCAACAAGGAGTATTCAAAATAATCCAAACCTATTAATAACGATATGGATGTAAAGTAAAATGGAATGGCAACCATGTTTAAGGAGGACATAACGATGCCGTGTAAATAGGCTTTCGATTTTTCAATTTCCACCTTCTTTTTTTGATTCTTATTAGTTGTATGTAATCTGAAAAAATTAATAGATAGCAGTAGTAAAATTCCTGTTCCTATTTTTTGAATAGTGGTAATGTATTCTG
>CBFHJN010000015.1:0-18177 GCA_965655805.1 Flavobacteriaceae bacterium | reverse complement strand
CGTTGCATAACCTCCAATTAAATAGTTGGCGGCTTTCCTCCCGCTTTTTAAACTAAACTTAACAACTGTCATATTTAAAAAACTGGGTACAATGCTACCAGAAACCGCAATAATAAATCCAAAAAACAAACAGGTGAAAAAGGTCATAATTCATGTATAGCCACAAATAAACAGCTTATATCCTTTAAGGATTAACGTAATTCCTATTTAGTTTAGTTCAATAAAATTCATACCATCTGTATATATGCAGTTATACGAATCTATTTAAAACATAAATGCTAAAACGTGGACCTCTTACTGTTTAATGAATTTTCTTTTTATGGTGGTATTACCTTCCATAAAGCTTAATATGTACTGACCAGAATGAAGTGTAGAAACATCTATGCTATTATCTTTAAAAAGGGGTTTCATCAACACAATTTGCCCAAGCATATTAATGATAACCACATCCGTAATCGTTTTAGTAGATTTAATTTGCAAGTCATTTGCCACAGGGTTAGGGAAAATAAAACTTTCTTGGCTTGAAACATGATTCAAATGCAAGGTTTCATCGTCTTCAATAAGTGTTAAGATTTGATTAACTGGAACGTCATAATAAATATCTTCTATACCACTTAACCAATTAATTTTGATATAATCTATAACGGTATTGGTCCCTATTCCAAAATGAACATTACTACTAGATTGCGCCAAATAGCCCTCACCACAAAAAGTATAACGATATTGCTTCACACCATTAACAGAAATTTCAACTTTTGTTCCAATGGCATTCCTATTGCTTTCAGTTCCAACTAATTTTAGTTTAATCCAATTAGAGGTATTAACGGACACATTTTTCCATAAAAATATGTTTTCGTAATCGTTATTGGTTACGGCTAAATCTATTAACCCATCATTATTAATATCGCCAACAGCATTGGAGTAACTTGATCTGGTATCGCCAGGGAAACAACTATTTTTTATTATAAAACTCGTACCTCCAATGTTTTCATAATAAGCTGCTGATTTAAGTCCTGGATCACTACCATCCAATTGCCCACTAACATACAGATCCAGATCTTTATCATTATCAGTATCGAAAAACGAGGCTCCCCAACCAATACTATTAAAACGGGTTCCGGTAAAACCCGCTACATTGGTAAAAGTTTCATCACCATTATTTTTTAAAAGAACGTTTCCTGTTGGATTATTAGTAACATAAATATCAAAAAACCCATCGGAGTTATAATCGCCAACCGTAACTGTCATGGCATCAATTAATATATTAGTTCCTGAAGACTCGCTTATATCTGAAAACGTGCCATCACCATTATTTTTATAGAGTTTATTCCTATCGCTCAATTTATCATTAGAAACATATATGTCTTGAAATCCATCATTATTGATATCTAAAAATGCAGAACAAAAAGAATATAACGGGTTCACATTTATACCAGCTTGAATGGTAACATCTATAAATGTACCATCTCCATTATTTTCATACAGTTTGTTAGAAACAGAATTGGTTCTATTGCTTAAAAAAACATCTAAAAAGCCATCATTATTATAATCACCCCAAGAAGCACCATAAGTAAACATGTTACTCATTAACATACCTGATGTAGCCGTAATATCCTGAAATGTCATGTCACCAATATTTTCTAATAGCTTATTTCCATTGGTTGCACTGGTTACAAATAAATCTTGATCAGCATCATTATCAAAGTCAACCCATGTCACAGATTTGGTTTCGTAATTAAAGGATAAGCCACTAAAGATTTGTTCCGTAAAGATGCCATTATCATTTTTAAAAAATCGTACATTATCATTCCCTGAAGTTGTAATGGTAAGATCATCCCAACCATCATTATCAAAGTCAAAAAAAGAAATACCGTTGCCTAAAAAAGTATGGCCTGACGTAACAATGGCGCCTAATGCTACAGCTTGATCTTCAAATGCCGTTTGCGAATAGTGAGCTGTAAGTGAAAAGAAGAAACACAATAAAAACAAATAGCGATTTAACATAAAAATGGCGTTTATCAAATTTATCAAAAAAAATACTTGTATTCTCAATTCAACCACTAAAATAAAAATAGAAGGTACGGAAACATGCACATAATTTTATTTTGTAGTTAATAAAAACTTATGTTTAGATGATATATGCTACTCATACCAGAATATAAAAAAACCGCTAAAAAAATTTAGCGGTTTTAATTTTATGAATGAAAGGACATAAACTTATTCCTTAATCACACGTATTGTTTGCGTAACATTAGAAATAGTCACTTTCACAAAGTAAGCACCTGATTGTAAATTAGACATTTCTAATTCACTGTTAACTGCATTTGGTGAAGCGTTTAAAACTACTTGTCCTAACATATTATACATAACAACATTCTCAATAGTACTTTGAGCTTTTAATGTTAATGTATTAGTCACTGGGTTCGGGAAATAACTAAAAGATGTTCTTGTTTCAACCACATCCACACTTAAAGTTGCACATGAAACAATAGCTTGCCAGCCTTCTCTGCTTACAGACCCATCAGAAGTAAACACAAAAGTTAAAGCTCCTGAAGGATCCGTTGATGAAATGGACATACCTTGCAAATCACCCGTACCTGCAGCTGGAGTATCATTTCTATCCCAACACCAAATAGTTCCACCTCCTGGAGGGTTAATAGTTGGGTAAGTATTATCTGGACCATTATAAATGGTTAATCCATCATAACAAGCAGAACCACCATTATTTTCAGTACTAAAAGCTGTAAAATCTACAGTAACACCATTTCCTGGTGCATCAGGCATGATTGTATAGGTGATATTTTCATCTGTAGAATAATTTCCTGAAGCTCCACCTGAATCTAAAAAGATTCCGTTAGAACAATCTGGTGCAACAGCCACATAAGGTGTTGCAAAAGAAAATGGACCAGCCCATGCAGATACACCTCCGACGCCACAATCTGCCTGTACATAAAATTGGTAAGCATTATCACCAACTAAACCAGTTTGAGCATAAGGATTCATAACACCTGTTGCCGTAGCAGTTCCTGTAACAGTTCCACCAGCAGTAACATCTACTAGTTCAATATTCCAAGACGTTGCAGAGCCGTTTTCTGTCCAGCCTAAATCTGCTGAAGTTTCCATGACATTTGTTACATTTAATCCGCTCGGCGCAGGACATGTTTCTAAAGTCGAAAAAGAGAAAGGTCCAGCCCAATTAGAAAATGTTCCACCACCACAATCAGCTTGCACGTAAAATTGGTAATCATTGTTTTGTGTCAAACCAGTTACGCTAAAAGGATTTGCAACTCCAGTATCGGTAGCTACACCTGTAGCTGTTCCTGCAGCAGTAACATCTACAATTTCAACATTCCAAGACGTAGCAGAACCATTTTCTGTCCATCCTAAATCGGCTGTTGTATCTGTAATCATCGTTGCATTTAAGCCATTTGGAATTGGACATGCCGGTAATTCTCCAAAAACAACATTATCAATTGAAAGATCTCCTTCAAATGTTCCTGCACTGGTAGCTCTAAACGTAATAACAATAGATTGTCCAGCATAAGCAGCTAAATCCACTACGGCTAATTCCCAAGGCGCTGTTGCTAAAGCTTGTTGCTGTCCTGATAACGTCCAAACATTAGAACCATTAACCAATACATCCAATGTTCCAATTTGCGCACCAAACATATGGTAGTTAAATGTTAATGAAGGTGCAGTAAGCGCTGTTAAGTCCACCAATGGCGATACTAAATCCGTTACATCGCCACTAACTCCACCTGAAGCTTCAGTATAAAAATAGTTCCCTGGAGTAATGGACGGATCTGGTCCAGGTCCTCCTGATCCAGCATCTGTACCTGGAGCAGATTCCCAGTAGTAAGCACCACCAGTACCTGTCCAGCAATTTTCAGCTACAAATGCTGAAGCAGCAGTTGTAAACGTTTCAAAATCTTCTGAATAAGGAGCGGCAATTGCTGCACATGTTGTAGTAAATGCGAACGGTCCAACCCAGTTAGAAGTTCCTGCACCTCCACAATCTGCTTGAACATAAAATTCATAATCATTATTAGCAGTTAATCCACCTTGATTATAAGGGTTCATAACGCCAGTAGCAGTAGCAACACCTGTTACGGTTCCTGCTGCTGTTACATCTACCAGTTCAATATTCCAAGACGTAGCTGTACCAGCTTCTGTCCAACCTAAATCTGCTGTTGTGTCTGTAATATTACTTGCTGTTAACATATTAGGATCCAAACATGATGGTGGAGCAGCCGATGTAATTGTTGGTGAGGTTAAACAAAAGCCCCAATTCCAACCACCTACATCATCGTAAGACAGACGATATTGAAAACCTGATAATTGTGTGGCTGTATATCCGGAAATATCAAGAGGCGCTGTAGTATATGCCGTCAATCCTGCACATGTCTGGAAATCTAGATTAGTTGAGTTTCCTGCGAAGGTTTGTATTGCAGACCACGTCATGGCATCAGCATCATAAACTTCAATAGCTAATATGTCTCCACCTAAAGCTCTGTACACAACATCACCACTAACGGTAATCCATGTTTCTCCAGCACCATTCGCAGCGGTAAGGTCAATTATTGGCGATGTAACCTGGATGTTATCTGCAGAACCATTGCCGGCCGCATCATCATCAAAAGAAAATGAGGCATCGGCACCAGTAGGATCATTTAGTAGTCCAGCTGGTGTATAACTTCCTGACAAAGTCCAAGTGGCATTAGGCCAACTTGCAGCTTGATTCAATGTTTGCGCGATACCCATGTAGGTACCTAACAAAAACATTGCTGTAAAAATTTTAATCGTAGTTTTTTTCATAAAAAATTGATTATTAAGTTAGTAATAGGTATAAATATAAGAGTATTATGAAATAATATCGGTGTGATACATTCCTAATCGACAAAACAACACAAATCACCGACGAAATACACTAATATTAAAATGAAGACAACATGAAATCATGGCCTAAACATATAACCAAAAATTATCTGGTTTCGATTGCTGCAAATTAATTTATAACTAGCAACGTCATTTTCTTTAAGAAAAAATATGATATAAAATGAAGTTCCAATCACTCTCAATTATTGCAAATATTTTGAGGAAATATCTATCATGTAACCAAAACTTCGTAGATTAAGGTATTAAATCAAAAAAACTTGTAACTAAAAATGAACACATGACCTTAAAAAGTATTGTAATCCTGTTCTTTTTACCAACCATTTTTGTTCATAGTCAAACTCAAGATGACCGGTTTCTATTTTTTCTCCATAACCGCTTTTTAGAAGAACACGATTTACAAGACTTACATCCCGAATTTGGACGTACAGAATATGTAGAAATTATTTCAGAGTTCAAGAAAAGTGACCTTAACGTTATAAGCGAAAAACGGACTGAAAATGTTAATGTTAGAGATTATGCCATGATTATTGTTACCCAAATTGATAGCTTATTGAAACACGGAATACACGCTAAAAATATAACAATAGTTGGTACATCCAAGGGTGGTTATATTGCGCAGTATGTTTCCACAATAGCTAATAATCCTGAATTGAATTTTGTGTTTATAGCTAGTTTTCAAAATTCCGACATTCAGAATATTCCGGAAATCAACTACTGTGGGAATATTTTAACCATATACGAACAATCAGACCTCTTTGGTGTTTCGGCTGTTCCACGTGTAAAAAATTCGACTTGTAGAATAAATAACTTTAAAGAAATAGAATTAAATACTGGAATGGGTCATGGTTTTTTATTTAAACCTTTAGAGGCGTGGATACAACCTACTATTAAATGGGCTCATGGAAATTATACAAATGACTAATTACTTTCTCATAGATTAAAATTTGAAAAATAATTTGCCGTATTCTTTTCTACAGTATCTTTAAAAAATGAAGAAATTAAAAAAACATTAAAACTCACATTTTACCTTATAGCAATTGTTATTGCTATTTGCTCTATGCTTTCCGTATTCAGAAATGCAGAAATCCGATATCTGAAAATGCTCGATTTTCCACGGATTCAACTTTTTTTGATGTCATTCGTATGTTTTCTATTGCTTATATCCACCTTAAAAAACCGTCCTTGGTATAAAATTTTAGTTATCATCGGATTGACATTAGGTATATTGATAAATGGTTCTTTTATAATTAATTATACACCTTTGGTACCAAAACAAGTGCCAACAGCTAAAGAAATAACTAGTCCAGAAAATCAATTCAGCCTTTTAATGGCTAATGTAAAAATGTCCAATAAAAATGTAAAACCTTTACTCGTTATTATTGGAGAAAAAAGGCCTGATTTGGTTATTGCTATGGAAACCGATGCCTGGTGGAGTAAACAAGTAAAAGTTTTAAAAGATGTTTATCCTTATGAACAAGAGGCAATAAACGAAGTTACCTACGGCATGATTCTATACAGTAAATTACCATTAAATAACGTAAATGTCAATTACCTAAACAATGAAAAAGTTCCCTCTTTTGAAAGCTCAATTTTACTAGCTAACAATAGAACAATCAGTCTTCATTGTCTTCACCCTGTTCCACCAAAGCACTTTGAAGATTTACCTGATAATGAAAGTCAAGATGAAAATGCCATGGAAAAATTAGGAAGCTATATTGAAAAACGAAAGCATCCAACCGTAGTAGCTGGTGATATAAATGATGTGGCTTGGTCCTTGGTGGACGACTTGACAAATACTGAAAATTTATTGTATGATGTGCGTTCTGGAAGAGGTTTTTATAACTCTTACAACGCGGAAAACATCTTAATGCGTTGGCCATTGGATCACGTTTTTGTAACAGAAGAATTTCATTTAAAAAGAATAGAACGTTTATCAAAAATAGGATCAGATCATTTCCCAATTTATGTTGAACTCGTCATTTCAAATTAAAAATAAACTATGAAACATATCATAAACTTATTTATTCTTAGCATTTTCACGCTATCATTAATTTCTTGTGAAGTAAAAACGAAACAACACGTAAGGCTAGAATCCGAATCGCAATTTTATACGGACTCCATTTTTAGCAAACAACTATCAGAATTCAGAAAACACAATGTTTACTTGCCTAAAAATTTTGATAGCAAACTAAAATATCCCATTATTTATGCTACTGATGGCAACACTAATATTGAAAACAGTTTTTATAAAATAGTGTTAGACTCCCTAATAAACCATTACATAATAAAACCCATTATACTAGTTGCTAGTTATTCTAATAGTAAAATTGCAGACAGCACAAGTACCAAAACTGGTGATGGTAAAAAAGTGTATCTGCAATATCGAAATTTTGAATATGTAGATAGAAAGCCGAACAGGATAGAAGACTCTTTATTAGTAAACCGATTTAATAATCACATGAACTATTTTAAAGATGAATTAATCACTGCAGTTGAAACCATATTTAATCAAAACTTAAGTAAAGAGAATCGCTATTTTTATGGTGTTTCCAATGGTTCTGGGTTTGGAATGAGTTTATTGAATACCTTTCCGAATAAAATAGGCACCTATATTTGCCTGTCAACTTTTGGAGGCGACATTCAAGAAAATGTGTGGCAAGAAGGTATAAGGTATCCTAATTTATACTTACAATATGGCAGTGAAGAACCCTTTTTTCTAAAGGATGATGCTGATTATCTGAAAGCTAAATATGCAGAATTAAATCTGTTTGCAGAAATTAAAGCATTTGATGGTGGCCACGATTATAAAAAATGGCAAGAAGCCTTTACCCAAACAATAACTACATTATTTAAGGCAGAATAAATTAATTTTTCAATTCGTAGGCAACCTTTTGTTAAAATATGACGTCTATTTATACGTAACATAGAACAGACTGACTAACCAAAAAAACAAACCAAAAATGTTAGAAAATCCGAAAATAAATATTAAAATAAAATTAGCTGGTTTGTGGACTTCGCTTACATTTTGCTATTTATATGGTGATTATTTTGAATTGTACACACCAGAAAAAATGAATAGCCTTATCAGTGGCAATAATATTTTAGACACACCAAGCAATTTACTAATAGCGTCTATAATTTTAGCCATACCTTCAATAATGGTGGTAGCCTCTCTACTTTTAAAACCAAACCTCAACAGAGTTCTCAATATCCTATTTGGTATTTTGTTTACAATCATGATGGTATTTATAGCCATAAACTCAACAAACGACTGGTATCTTTTTTATATATTTTTAGCTATTTTAGAAAGTATAATTACCGCCTTAATTGTTTGGCTATCTTGGAATTGGCCTAAAAATGTAAAGAATTAAAATACAATTTATGATTTTGAAGAACGAAATTAGTATTAAATAATACATAGTTTGATTCAGCTCACTTACATTAAAAGAACGTGAATTTTAACTTAAATTCTATAAAAACTCATAAAATCAATCAAAAAAACAAGAAAAACAGTTTTAGAACTCTCTTTTTAATCCAAACAAAGTTCAATAAAGCGTGTGAAAGTTGCATGCCCTTTTTGAAGAACATTTTTAGGAATACGTTCATTATAGGTATGAACAGATTCTAAATATTTCTTTTCTAATTTTATCGGAACAGTAGAATAAGCAGGAATTCCATGTGCTCTAAAAGCTGGAGCATCATTAGCATTTGGAAGCAATACAGACGCTATTTTTGAATCTGGATAATTTTGCTGAATAGCTTCTTTCAAATTTTGGTAAAATACGGTGTTTTCAGAAGATGGTTCTGAGTAGTGCGTTTCTTTTATAATTTCTATTTCTATTAAGTCATTATCTAATACTTGTTTTAAATATGAAATGAAATTTTCAGTGGATTCATTTGGCAATAATCTGCAATCCAAAATAGCTGAAACCTTGTCAGGTATAACATTAAACTCCTCATTCCCATTGCTTAAACTAGTTAACGTAATGGTATTCGTAAAAAGTGATCTTAAAACGGGTTCCTTCCGAAGTTTAGCCGTTATCAGTGGCTTGAAAAACTTGGGATGCTTTAAGGCAAAACCAGTAAATCCTTGATTGAATTCTCCAAAACTTTTTAAAAGACTAATAGTTAGTTTATTATATGAAATTTTTGGTTTTTTATCCAATAAATTATTGAGTGCTGTAACCATTTCTTTATTGGCATACGTTAAAGGGGTAACAGAACTATGGCCATTCGTTTTTACAACTAGGTTTAGCCGCAACCAAAGCGCTCTTTTTTGAGTTACTGAAACACCAAAAATTGATAGATTTGGCTTGTTTGTAATAAGCCCTTTCAATGCAGGTGGCCCTTCTCCAATAACGACAGCTGGATTAATAATATCAAGAAAATTGTCTACTACATAATCTATACCACCTTCACATTGTGTTTCTTCGCATGACACTGCCAGAAACGTAACGTTATATTTTATGGGTTTGTTTTTAAAGCGATTTGCAATATCAATAATACTAAACAACTGCATGATTGCCGTTCCTTTGTTATCAAAAGCACCACGACCCCAAATTTCGGTATCTGTAATTTCACCAGAAAAAGGTGGATATTCCCATTTATCTAAATCTCCAGGAGGAACAACATCTATATGGTTTAACAGCACAATGTTTAAAAGGTTTTTATCTAAAGGACGAATAGATGCAGAAAAATTATAGTTGCCATTCTGGTTACCCATTTGGGTAATATACAGCCCATTTTCTTTGCAGAGATTTTTAAGAAATTCACCAGCCTCAAATTCGTTACCACTTTCTGAATTAATTTGCAAGTATTTACTTAAAATCTCTTGAATACTGAACCGTTCATTCTTATAAATTATAGTCGTTTCATCTGAGTTTGAAGCAAAGACCTCCACCTTCGAAAAGAAAAATAACAAAATTAAAAGTAATGTGAATTTTTGGAGCATTTCCGTACTGAACTAGGGTTAAAAGTTATGTGAATGTACAAAAAAACAAAGATATTGGTATTTATTTTAGCGAAATTTCTGTTGCAATTGACAAATAACATCAACATATATTAGAAGACATTAAGCTTATTATCAATAGTAATATCATAAACGGAAATACAAGCATGATAAAGTTTAACCTAATTCCTTTTTTTTAATAATGGAATTTACTCTGAAAAGCAAAATTTCAATATGGCACGTATCGATTTTATCTCCTTTTTGGTGAGCGATTCGGATTTTAACGACTCAAATAATTGTCGTACTTTTTTAAAATAATCTAGAGGAACAACTTCAGCTTCCAAATCAATTTGGGATAGCAAGTTTTAATACTTGCAAGACCTCATAAAATTGTAAAGGATAAATTAATTAGGCATAACTATTTCGTTACCGTCGTGTTCCCATTTAGTAAAACCACCTTTAAAATCATATATTTTAACAAAGCCAGCTTTCAGCATTTTTTCGGCACATTTGGCACTTCTACCACCAGATTTACAATATAAAATAACGGGTTTATTTTTGTCTAGTTTTAAAATATCTTCATCAAAGGTTTCAGAAAGGAAATCGATGTTTTGAAAATTCGCTATATACCCTTCTGCATATTCTTCCGGTGTACGCACATCTATAAGTTGCACGTCATCCAAATCTAAAAGCGTCTGCATTTCCTCTGCAGTTACAACTTGAATACTATCGTTTTCTGAAGAATTCTGACAACTACTAGTGGTTATTAAAATAAATAACAGACAAATACCGAATATATTTTTCATAATTCTAATGTTATGGTTGACTTACTTTACCTGTCCAATCTGTAAAACCGCCAATTAAATTATAAGCATTTTCAATACCCATTTGGTTCATTATGGCGCATGCTTGAGCACTTCTACCACCAGACCTGCAATACACGTAGTAGTTTTTAGTTCTATCTAATTGCTGAAGTTTATCAATAAACATTTGTGTCTGATAGATATCCATTTGCAGTGCATTGGGAATCATACCGTCTGCTACCTCTTCATCACTTCTAACATCTATAACAATTGCTTGATCATCTTTTTCTAATTGCTTGCTCCAATCAGCTTGACTTAAATCTGCCATGTTTCTTAAATTTATTCAAAATTACTATTATTTAATAAATAGACGAAAAAAAATCCGAACAGTTACAGTCCGGATTTTAATATTTTTTTGAAAAAATTTTAAACTTTTATACTGCAACCAATAGCACGTGTTTGGGTTTCTTTTATTTCCCGACCACTTAATAAAGCATCTACTGCGTCTTCAACATATGTTTGGTTTACAGCTTCGGCATCCTGATAATTGTCATCAATAGCTCCAATATACTTAACTTGGTTTCCTTTTGCTGTTTTCTGCAAAATATAAACATGTGGCGTTTTTGTAGCGCCATATTGTGGGTATATTTTCTGTCCCTTGTCCATTAAGTATGGAAAGGTAAAACCTTTAGCTTTAGCTCTTGCCTTCATGGCATCCATATTATCGGCTGGCTTCACATCAGTATTATTGGGCATGATAGCAATTACTGGATAACCTTTTGAGGCATATTTTTTATCTAAAGCTATAATCCGATCTTCATAAGCCACAGCATACGGACACGTATTACAGGTAAAAATTACGATAAACCCTTTAGCATCTGTATAATCTTTTAATGATACCATGGTGCCATCAATATTTTCTAAACTAAAATCAGTTGCCATATCACCAACTTTATAACCAGTGTTATCAGACTTTACAGTAAATGCAAAAAAAGAAATCACTGCTAAAAGCAAAATGGCTGTTTTAAGTATTTTCATCATTTTATTATTTTAAAAATTTGTTAAGTTCTGTTTCTAAATCGTTGTATGTAAATGTTTGTTCATAAAACATTCTTTTGTTTTTATTGTAAATAAGTGTTGCTGGAATAGCACCACTCCAATCAGGATTTACTTGTGGTATCCAACTGTTGGCATCTACATCGTTTAACACCAAAATATCGGATTGCAAATTATGCTTTTTTATAAAGGGTTGTAGTTTGGTTTCATATTGCCTCGGAAAATCTAAACTTACCAGCAAAACTTTGACGTTTTTAGATTTATAGTTTTCTCCTATTTTTTCAAAATAAGGCAATTCTTTCACACATGGTGCACACCATGTTGCCCAAAAGTTTACCACATAAATGGTGTCATCTTGTTGGTTTAAAAAAGGTTTCAAACCCTCAAAATCAAAAATTTGAAGACTGTCCTTGGTCTCGTCTGTTTTTAAAGATTCAATTGATGACTGATGTATCAATGGTTCATCTTTTTTAGAACCCTCTTGACAACTCCAACTTATAATTGCTAAAAAGCATATCATATATTTCATAAGCTAAAAATACAGAATAGTTTGTAATTCAATTCATCTTTAACAAACATTTAAACGACTCTTGCCTCATTTAAACTATTTTTATGTCAGAATATTTGGAAAGTAAAATTTTCATTTTATATTTGACGTTCAATATAAAACATGAACACAATTTTAAATCATACGTGGTGGTGGAATAATAGAAACGAAACATTCGTGAACTAACCCAATACGTATATTTTACATAAACATACTAAAAAAGGCTTGTCATTCACGACAAGCCTTTTTTTATTACCAAAACTTATGAAAACATTTAGTCTATATACTCATTATAAAAAAATATTAGCCGACACCATAACACCCGTTAGCGTGTACCTAAAGATTCGTGATAAATTTCCAAATAGTATTTTGTTAGAAAGTAGCGATTACCATGCTAATGATAATACCTTTTCATATATCTGTTGTAATCCAATTGCCTCCATTTGTGTGAAAAATGAACAAATAATTCAAACATTTCCTGATGACAGCCAGCTAACTCATAAAATATCTGATAAAATAGATGTCGTGGATAGTATTCATAAATTCACCAAGCGTTTTAAAATTCATTCGGATACCGATTTCAAATTTATCAACAACGGTATTTTTGGGTATATGGCTTATGATGCGGTTCGGTATTTTGAAGATATTTCCATATCTAAAAAAGAAGGTCATTATGATATTCCAGATGTTTATTATGCGGTTTACCAAAACATTATAGCTATTAACCACCATAAAAACGAAGCCTATATTTTTGCTCATTGTTTCAATACGGACACCAATATTGATGACATATTACAATGCATAACTTCCCGAAATTTTTCGGCCTTTAATTTTTCAACATCAGGTGAAACCACATCCAATTTAACCGATGGCGCCTACAAACAGCAGGTAGAATTAGCCAAGCTACATTGCGCTCGTGGCGATGTTTTTCAGTTGGTTTTATCTAAAAAATTCTCGCAGAAATTTAAAGGAGATGAATTTAATGTGTATCGCGCTTTACGCAGCATTAACCCTTCACCATATTTGTTTTACTTTGATTATGGCGATTTTAAAATTTTTGGAAGTTCACCAGAAGCACAATTAATTGTTCAAGATGGCAAGGCAGAAATTCATCCAATTGCTGGAACCTTTAAACGGACTGGAAATGATGAAAAGGATGCCGAATTGGCCAAACAACTTTCAGAAGATGATAAAGAAAATGCCGAACACGTCATGTTGGTTGATTTAGCCAGAAATGATTTAAGTCGACACGGTAGCCAAGTAGCTGTTGAAACGTATAGAGAAGTGCAATTTTTCTCACATGTCATTCACCTTGTCAGTAAAGTTACAGGTAAAAAACATGCCAAAACAACCACCATGCAAATGGTTGCCGATACCTTTCCTGCAGGAACTTTAAGTGGTGCTCCCAAACACAAAGCCATGCAACTTATTGAGAAATATGAAACCACCAGTCGCGATTTTTATGGTGGTGCTATTGGGTTCATGGACTTTCAAGGGAATTTTAATCATGCCATTATGATTCGGACTTTTTTAAGTAAAAATCATGAATTGCATTGGCAAGCAGGTGCTGGATTGGTGTCCAAATCAGATCCTGAAAGTGAACTACAAGAAGTTTATAATAAACTGGGTGCTTTAACAAAAGCCATTGAATTAGCTACTGATATTTAACATATGAAAAAGAAAACACACATATTGGTTATTGATAATTACGATAGTTTCACCTATAACTTGGTGCATTATTTAGAGGATTTGGATTGCAAAGTCACTGTTAAGCGCAACGATCAACTAATTTTAGACGACGTTGATGCTTTTGATAAAATTGTATTATCACCAGGTCCAGGCATACCAAACGAAGCTGGATTATTAAAGAGCATTATTAAAAAATATGCGCCCACAAAAAGTATTTTAGGGGTTTGTTTAGGGCAGCAAGCTATTGGTGAAGTATTTGGCGGCACACTAACAAATTTAGAAACCGTGTATCATGGTGTTGCCACAAAAATCACGATTTCAGTTGATGATGAAGCACTCTTTAACGGATTAGAAAAAAACCTAGAAGTTGGTCGTTATCATTCTTGGGTTGTTCAGGAAAACTTACCCGATGTTTTAGAAGCCACATCTTATGATGAAAACGGACAAATTATGTCACTGCGTCATAAAATATTTGATGTACGTGGCGTCCAGTTTCATCCAGAATCCGTTTTAACACCAAACGGTAAACAGATGTTGGCTAACTGGTTGAAAAGTTAATCATTTGATTAATTCAGTTTTAAAGAATAAAAAAATAGTACCCAGAAGATGAAAAACATATTAAACAGACTGATTAATCAGGAACACATTTCAAGTGAAGAAGCTAAAAATGTACTAGTTAATATTTCGAAAGGCAATTATAACCAAAGTCAAATAGCATCGTTTTTAACCGTGTATATGATGCGAAATATTACCCTTGAAGAACTCCAAGGTTTCCGCGACGCCCTTTTAGAACTCTGTATTCCTGTAGACTTAAAAGGTTATAATGCCATAGATTTATGCGGAACAGGTGGTGACGGAAAGGACACTTTTAATATTTCAACATTGGCATCGTTTGTAACGGCTGGAACTGGTGTTAACGTTGCTAAACATGGAAATTACGGTGTGTCATCGGCTTGTGGTTCATCCAACGTTATGGAGCATTTAGGTATAAAGTTTAGTGATGATATCGGGTTTTTAAAAACCTGTTTAGATGATGCTGGAATTTGTGTGCTTCATGCACCATTATTTCATCCAGCTATGAAACATGTAGCACCAATTCGTCGTGAATTAGGTGTCAAAACGTTTTTCAATATGTTGGGACCTATGGTAAACCCAGCCTTTCCAGAAAATCAATTGGTTGGGGTTTTTAGCCTTGAACTTTTACGATTATACAGCTATCTTTATCAAAACACGGATAAAAATTATAGCATTGTTCACGCTTTAGATGGTTATGATGAAATTTCATTAACCGGTTCGGCTAAAGTCATTAATAACACGTCTGAAAAAATAATAAATCCAACCGATTTTAATGTCGAACAATTAACACAATCAGCTATACATGGTGGTGATTCCGTTGCTTCTTCAGCTAAAATATTTAAGCATATTTTAAACGGACAAGGTACAGACGCCCAAAATAATGTGGTATGTGCTAATGCAGCTCTAGCTATTTCAACAGTTAAAAACACGTCTATTTCAGAAAGTTTTGGTTTAGCCAAAGAATCTTTAAAACGTGGTGAAGCAAAAAAACGTTTTGAGAAATTAGTCGCATTAAGTAAATAATTTTGAAACCGTAATCATGGACATATTAGAAAAAATAGTGGCTGATAAACGCCAAGAAGTTGCCTTAAGAAAACAGCTTATTCCTATTTCTCAATTAGAACAATCTGTTTTATTTAAACGCGAAACATATTCTTTAGTTAAAAATTTACAAAAAAGTCATTCAGGCATTATTGCCGAATATAAACGTCGTTCACCATCCAAACAAGTAATCAACCATGAATTAAATGTGTTTGATGTGGCAAAAGGCTATGAAAAAGCTGATGTCTGCTGTATGTCCGTATTAACTGACGGCAAATATTTTGGTGGCTCTTTAGACGATTTAGTCCTGGCAAGAGCAAGTTGTAACCTGCCACTTTTACGTAAAGAATTTATAATTGACACCTATCAAATTTTAGAAGCCAAAGCCTATGGTGCCGATCTTATTTTACTCATTGCAGCCATCCTGACTCGTGAAGAAATCAAAACTTTTTCGGAATTAGCAAAAAAACTAGATTTAGAGGTGCTTTTGGAAGTCCATAACGATGTCGAATTAGAAAAATCAATAATGCCTAGTTTGGATATGATTGGCGTTAATAATCGGAATTTAAAAACTTTTGAAGTTTCCATAGAAACAAGTAAAGCATTAAGTTCATTAATACCAGACAACTTCCTAAAAGTATCTGAAAGTGGCATTAGTTCAGTTGAGGCCATAAAAGAATTAAAACCTTATGGATATCAAGGGTTTTTAATAGGTGAAAATTTTATGAAAACGGATAATCCTGGCGAAAGTGCTACTAATTTTATAAAAGAATTTTAAAATATGTCACTTCAAATGTTTTTTGAAGAATGAAAAAAAATAGTATCGAGAAGATGAAATTAAAAGTTTGTGGCATGAAATTTTCAGATAATATAGGAGCTGTTGCCAAGTTGCAACCTGACTATTTAGGGTTTATATTTTATGACAAATCAACACGTTATTTTGATGGTTTGATTCCAAACTTACCTGAGTCCATTAAAAAAGTGGGTGTGTTTGTCAATTCTTCACCTGAAGATATCATAACCATAACAAATAATTACAATTTAGATGTAGTACAACTTCATGGCAATCAAACCAAGGAATTTGTTTTAATGCTCAACGGATTGGCAACGCTTTATGCTGCGAAAGATTTTGAAATCTGGAAAATATTTAGTGTTGGTAAAAACTTCGACTTTAAGGAATTACAACCTTTTGAAAATAAAGTTGCCAAATTTTTATTTGATACGAAAGGAAAACTAAAAGGCGGAAATGGCTACACGTTTAACTGGGAAATATTAAAAAATTACCCATCAACAAAACCCTTTATTTTAAGTGGTGGCATTGGTTTAAATGAAGTAGAAAACATTAAAGAATTTTTAAAACAGGACGTTTCAAAAAAATGCTACGCATTAGACGTTAATAGTCAATTTGAAATGGAGCCAGGATTAAAGGATATCGAACAATTAAGAGAGTTCAAAAATAAAATAAGTCGCTTCGTGTGATTTTTTAGAAACGAAAAAATATGACATACAACATTAACGAAAAAGGTTATTACGGTGAATTTGGAGGTGCATACATTCCTGAAATGCTCTACCCTAACGTGGAAGAATTACGCCAAAAATACTTGAAAGTCATGGCAGAACCAGATTTTCAAAAAGAATTTAAAGCGTTGCTTAAAGATTATGTAGGAAGACCATCACCTTTATATTTTGCCAAAAGACTTTCAGACAAATACAACACGAAAATTTATTTAAAACGTGAAGATTTAAATCATACAGGCGCGCACAAAATAAATAATACTATTGGTCAAATTCTTATGGCACAACGTTTAGGTAAAAAACGTATTATTGCTGAAACTGGAGCCGGACAGCATGGTGTAGCAACGGCGACCGTTTGTGCATTAATGGGTCTGGAATGTATTGTTTACATGGGAGAAATTGACATGGCCAGACAAGCACCAAACGTGGCACGAATGCATATGTTAGGTGCCAAAGTAATTCCGGCAACTTCAGGCAGTAAAACCCTAAAGGACGCTACAAATGAAGCCATTCGTGATTGGATTAATAATCCAGAAAACACGCATTATATAATTGGTAGTGTGGTTGGACCACATCCATATCCCGATATGGTAGCGCGTTTTCAAGCCATAGTTTCCGAAGAAATAAAATGGCAATTACAAGAACAAGAGAGCAACCCAAATCCGGACTATGTGATAGCCTGTGTTGGTGGTGGCAGTAATGCGGCTGGTGCCTATTATCATTTTTTAGAAGACACCAAAGTTAAATTGATTGCCGTTGAAGCAGCAGGAAAAGGCGTTAATTCTGGTGAAAGCGCAGCGACATCAGCATTAGGGAAAGTAGGAATTATTCACGGCAGCAAAACTTTGTTGATGCAAACAACTGATGGTCAAATAACCGAACCTTATTCCATTTCAGCAGGATTAGATTATCCTGGTGTTGGCCCAATGCACGCGCATTTATACAAATCCGGTCGTGCTGAATTTATTTCCATTACAGATGATGAAGCTATGCATGCTGGACTAGAATTATCCAAATTAGAAGGCATTATTCCTGCTATTGAAACAGCTCATGCCTTAGCTATTTTTAAAGAAAAAACATTTAAACCAAATGATGTTGTGGTGATC
>CBFHJN010000014.1:0-24819 GCA_965655805.1 Flavobacteriaceae bacterium | reverse complement strand
CAGTTTATGGGTTAGATAAAGTTAAAACGCTTTACAGAGGAACCATGCGTCGTGTAGGCTTTAGTCGCGCTTGGAACATGTTTGTTCAGTTAGGTATGACGGATGATAGCTACACCATTGATGATAGCGAAAACATGAGTTACCGCGATTTTGTAAATGCATTTTTACCTTACAGTCCATCAGACTCTGTTGAATTAAAATTCAGACATGCTTTGAAAATAGATCAAGATGATATTGTTTGGGATAAACTTATGGAACTGGATATTTTTAACAGTAAGAAACAAGTTGAATTGAAACAGGCAACACCTGCAGAAATTCTTCAGAAAATTTTAATGGATAGTTGGACATTAGCGGAAGACGATAAAGATATGATTGTTATGTATCATAAATTCGGCTATGAATTGAATGGTGAAAAGTTTCAGATAGATTCTACCATGGTCACTATTGGTGAAGATCAAACTTACACTGCCATGTCTAAAACCGTTGGACTTCCTGTTGCTATTGCCACATTAGCTATTTTAAATGAAAAAATTACCACGCCTGGCGTTCAAATACCAATTACCAAAGAAGTTTATGAACCCATTTTAACAGAATTGGAAACCTATGGCATTGCATTTAAGGAAACAGAAGTTCCTTATTTAGGATACAACCCGCTTAATTCATAAGAAATTTTAGCCCTGCAAAAACAGCTCAATCATGAAGGTAAACAACAAGGATATAACCATTGATGGCATTGATAAAACCATTTTGCGTGCCTTAATGAGTGATGCCCGAACTCCTGTTCTAGAAATTGCTCGTGAAGTTGGTATTTCAGGAGCTGCTATTCATCAACGTTTGCGTAAGCTTGAAAAATCAGGAATTATTTCGGGTTCTAAATTCGTAATTAATCCGAAAGTTTTGGGTTATACAACTATGGCATTTATAGGTATTTATTTAGATAAAGCCATGAGTAATCCAGAAGCTGTAAAACAATTACAGAAAATTCCTGAAGTTTTAGAGTGTCATTATACTACCGGAAACTGGAGTATTTTCATTAAAATACTGTGTAAGGATAATGAACATTTGATGCATTTATTAAATAAAGATATTCAATCTATTGCAGGCGTTTCCAGAACGGAAACCTTTATTTCTTTAAATCAACAGATTGATAGGCAGATAAAAATTTAAGAGAACGACGTAAATTAAAAAAGCTCCTGAAAATTCAGGAGCTTTTTTAATTTTATATATGTTTCAATTTAATCTCTAGACATAAATATGCTTAACACATACCAAAACAATAACATCAACGATGCAAATAATCCTAGTGATGCTGGTATATAATCATCCGTAGTATATTTATTAACCATGTTTGATGTTTGGTATAAAATAGAACCACCTGCTAATAAACACATACCTACTGAAAACCATAAGCCTAATGTAAACCCGAAAAGTGTTCCTGCTAAAATAAGTCCGATAGCAATAAAGAACCCAACGGTTAATCCTGTTTTTATGAATGAAAAATCTTTCTTCGTGACTAAAACTACAGCTGATAATCCTGTAAATAATCCCAATGTCACAATAGCTGCCTGATTTAATATTTCAGTACCAGAATCCATATAGTAAGCCGCAATATAAATAAGCGGCACAAAAATAAAGGCTTGCGCCAAAATGTAAATAGCATAAGCCAAATACTGTGTGTTTTTATCGGTAGTTTTCATGGTCATGCGCTCCGCATAATTGGTAATAAACATAAAACCACCCAACATAATAAGCCATTTGTAACCTTCGGTCATGGATAATGTGAATTCTACAATTGCATCGCTTTGTAGCAATAAATATTCAAAAAGAATAAAGACTAATACACCTCCAGCTACATGTGCATAGGTTTTTTTGTAAAATGCGACACGTTCGGAATCCGCAACGTGCGCTAATAAATTTTGCTCTTGAACTTGATTTTCCATAAAAATTGGTTAGTAGTTTAAGTTTGAAAAATAACTAAAAAAAGTCAGATGCAACATATCTGACTTTTATATTCGTTAAGATGACTTGGTTTAATCGCGACCTCCAAAAACCTGAAGCGCCCAATAGATTAAAGATGCTAAAGCACCAATGGCTGCCACTAAATAAGTTCTAGCTGCCCATTTCAGAGCGTCTTCCGCTGCAGCATGTTCATCTCGCGTTACCATATGTCTGTTTTCCAACCACGCTAAAGCACGATTACTCGCATCGTATTCAACTGGTAAGGTAATAAAACTAAAAAGAGTTGCTAGTCCCATCATAATGACACCTGCAACAGCCACATACCAACCTAACCCTACACCAGCAGCTCCACCTAACACCAAACCACCAATAATTAACCATTGAGACATGCCAGATGACACACTCACTACAGGCACTAATTTAGATCGCATAGTTAACCATTCATAAGCTTGCGCATGCTGAACAGCATGACCACATTCGTGAGCTGCCACAGCTGCGGCAGCAGCATTTCGCTGGTTGTAAACCGATTCACTTAAGTTTACCGTTTTGTTTTTAGGATTGTAATGATCTGTTAATTGACCTGGTGTTGAAATAACGGCAACATCTGTAATACCATTATCCAATAGCATTTTTTCGGCTATTTCCTTACCGCTCATGCCATTTTGTAAATGGACCTTCGAATAGGTTTCAAACTTTCTTTTTAACTGACTACTCACCGCCCAACTAACTAAAGCTATGGCGCCTATTAATATATAATATCCAATCATGTGTTTTCTTTTATTTCAAGATAAATTTACAAGATATATAGCAAATAGTAAGCCAAATATTCGTTAAGAAATTTTGTCAGTTTTGCGTGATCTCGATAAATCCCGATTAGCAATCGGGACACTCGAACTGACGCTAGGTTTTATAAATAAAATGACGTCACTTCGAGTGATCTCGAGGCACGAGAGATCGTATCGAGACGTTAGCCAACTATGTTTACAATCTTCCCAGGAACTACAATCACTTTTTTAGGTGTTCGCCCTTGTAATTGTTCTTGAGTTTTTTCGTGAGCCATAACGGTCTTTTCAATATCTTCTTTACTCATGTTCATTGGTAATTCCAAAGTAAAACGCATTTTACCGTTGAATGAAATTGGATAATTTTTAGAACTTTCAATCAAATGCTTTTCATCAAATTTTGGAAAAGCGACCGTTGAAATAGATTCATCATGACCTAACTGACGCCATAATTCTTCTGAAATATGTGGTGCGTAAGGCGACATTAAAACAATAAGCGGTTCTAAAATTTCCCGACTGGTACATTTTTCTGCTGTCAATTCATTCACGGCAATCATAAAGGTAGAAACAGAGGTATTGAATGAGAAATTCTCGATGTCTTCTTCTACTTTTTTGATGGTTTTATGTAGTGTTTTTAAAGCGTCTTTACTTGGCTCAGAATCGGTTACTTTAATTCCGTTATCGTCTACATATAACTTCCATAGTTTTTTAAGAAAACCGTGAACACCTGTAATTCCTGCTGTATTCCAAGGTTTGTATTGTTCTAAAGGGCCTAAAAACATTTCGTAGAGACGTAAACTATCTGCGCCATAATCTTCACAAATACTATCAGGGTTGACGACGTTGTATTTGGATTTGGACATTTTTTCGACGTCACGACCAACTTTATAAACATCGTTATTACCAGTAATTATCTCCCCATTTTCACCAATAAAAATAGCCTTCTCAAAGTCATCTCCAAATTCATCATCCTGCCTTAATCCTTCAATATCTAATTCATCGGAAGCATTTACGTATTGTACCTTTACATGAATTGGTGAAAATTTAAGACCTGAAACTTCAGCGCCGATATTTTGGCTATAGATATCTTTTCTTACATCTTCCAACAACTTCATGAAGATTTTTAAATCGTCTTTCTTTTCTTCATTAAGTAATTCATAAAAAGCAGTATCTTCTATTACACTCGCTAATCCTTTTGTAAATCCATTTCCATTTGCAAAAACACTTTTATTTTCAGCAGATATTTCAGAATTTAATATATACTTATACAAGTCATTAAACTTCTTGAAAATATCATATGAAATATAAATTGGCTTATCAAGCGTAGGTTGTTTTGTGTCTGTTGATATTGAATAAGCTCCTTCAAAATCTACACGATACACAAAAGCACTCGTCCCCAAAATCATCCCTTGGTTAATCAACTTTTTAAAAGGTTCTTCTACACCTACAAAACCTCTATCTTTCATAAACTTCACCCAAAAGCGTGAGTATAATAAATGTCCTGTAGCATGCTCGCTTCCGCCAATATATAAATCTACATTCTCCCAGTATTTGAGTGCGTCTTCGCTTGCAAAATCCAAGTCGTTTTGCACATCCATATATCTGAAGAAATACCACGAACTTCCTGCCCAACCTGGCATGGTGTTAAGTTCTAATGAAAACACGGTTTCATTATCTATCAACTGATTACTGACAACTGAACACTGTTTTGCGTCCCAAGCCCAAATATCCGCACGACCTAAAGGTGGCTCGCCTGTTTCAGTTGGTAAATATTTTTCTACTTCTGGTAAACGGATTGGTAAATATGTTTTATCAATCATTTGTGGCATGCCGTTTACGTAATAAACCGGAAACGGTTCGCCCCAATAACGTTGTCTGGAAAAAACCGCATCACGTAAACGGTAATTGGTTTTTCCTTCGCCTTGTTCTATTTTTTCTAATTCGAAAATAGCGCGTTTCATGGCTTTTTTATACGGCAAACCATTTAAGAAATCGGAATTGGTAATGACCGTTTTTTCTTTATCTGCAAAGGCTTCTTCAGAAATATCAACCCCTTCAAAAATATTAGGAATCGGAATATTAAAATGTTTTGCAAACGCATAATCACGTTGATCGCCACAGGGAACTGACATCACAGCTCCTGTTCCGTAGCCTGCTAAAACGTAATCGCCAATCCAAATTGGAATGGGCGCTTTGGTAAACGGATGTTCCGCATAAGCACCTGTAAACGCACCCGAAATGGTTTTAACATCTGCCATACGATCCCGCTCGCTACGTTTGGCTGTTTTTTCTATATAGGCTTCTACGTCAGCTTTTTGAACATCTGTTGTAATTTGCGACACGAGTTCATGTTCTGGCGCTAGTGTCATGAATGAGACTCCGAAAATGGTGTCTGGTCTGGTTGTGAAAACGGAAATTTTATGAGATTCTTCGCTGCGCTCTGAATGACATTTTTCGTTAGGAATGACACTAAAACTCACAGAAGCGCCTATTGACTTCCCAATCCAATTTCGTTGACTTTCCTTCAATGAATCAGTCCAATCTATGGTGTCTAAACCTTGTAATAACCGTTCGGCATAGGCTGAAATTCGCATAGACCATTGGGTCATTTTTTTACGTATTACGGGATGTCCACCACGTTCGGAAACACCGTTGACGATTTCGTCATTAGCTAAAACGGTTCCTAAAGCGGGACACCAATTCACTTCGGTTTCTGCTAAATAGGTCAATCTATATTGTAATAAAATATCTTGTTGTTTTTCAGACGAAAAGGTGTTCCAATCTTCAGCTGAAAATGATTCAGCATCCTCATCGCAAACTGCATTCACGTTTGCATTTCCTTCTAAAGCAAATTTAGAAATTAAGGTTTCTATAGCTTCTGCCTTGTTAGAATCATTATTATACCAAGATTCAAATAATTGAATAAAAATCCATTGGGTCCATTTGTAATAACTCGGATCTGATGTTCTTACTTCACGACTCCAATCGAATGAAAATCCAATTTGATCTAATTGACGTCTGTAGGTTTTAATATTTTCTTCGGTAGTAACCGCTGGATGCTGACCGGTTTGAATGGCATATTGTTCAGCTGGCAAACCAAAACTATCATATCCTTGAGGATGTAATACATTAAATCCTTTATGCCTTTTATAACGCGCATAAATATCAGAAGCAATATAACCTAATGGATGTCCAACATGCAAACCTGCACCACTTGGATAGGGAAACATATCTAACACATAATATTTTGGTTTATCTGATTGATTTTCGGCTTTAAACGTTTGGTTTTCTGACCAATATTTTTGCCATTTGGCTTCTATCTCGTTGAAATTGTATTGCATCTGTCAATTTTATGCTTATAAAAGCGCAAATTTAAACTTATTATAACAATGTTGAAAGTTTAAACGTTGTAATCGGCAAGGTATTGGATTTCTTTTATATTTTTACAGCATTAACCCATTGTATTTATGAGTTCATCTTTTGATAAATATCAAAAACGTCGATTAATATCCTCGTATTTTTCGGTTGTATTGAGTATTGGCTTGGTTTTATTCCTGTTAGGTTTATTAGGCATGTTGGTATTGAATGCCAAAAAAGTGTCTGATCATTTTAAAGAACAAGTTGTTGTAACTATTTATTTAAAAGATACAGCTAAAGAAGTCGAGACGAAACAGCTTGAAAAAAGTTTGGCGATGTCTGATTATGTGAAATCCACTGAATTTGTTTCCAAAGAGCAAGCGGCCGAATCAATGAAAGCCGAAAACGGCGAAGATTTTATGGCTTTTCTTGGTTATAATCCCTTGCAAAACTCCATTGATGTTCATGTGAAAGCCGATTTTGTTACAGCCGAACAATTAGATGGCATTGCCCAAGAAGCATTGACCAAAAGTTTTGTGGACGAGGTTCGCTATGATAATGACTTGGTAAATTTGATGAATGATAATGTAAAGAAAATCAGTTTTTGGATTTTAGTAATCAGTGGTTTGTTCACATTAATTGCCGTTTTATTAATTAACAGTTCTATTCGTTTATCAGTTTATTCTAAACGATTCACCATAAAAACCATGCAAATGGTTGGTGCTACCAAGCAATTTATTAGACGTCCTTTTGTATGGAAAAGTGTGCGTTTAGGTCTTATTGGTGCTATTTTAGCTATGATTGGCATGGCAGTGGTTTTATATTATATTAACCAGACATTTCCAGAACTCGAATTATTGAATAATCACATTTTATTAGGCGGTTTATTTCTTGGTGTGTTTGTATTAGGTATTATCATTACTTGGATTAGCACCTTTATTGCTACACAACGCTTTTTAAATCTAAAAACCGATCAACTGTATTACTAAATATGAAGAAAGGAACTATTGTAGCCGTCATTATTGCATTTCTTATTGGTTTATTTGGCATGATTGCTATTGATGATTTATTTATAAAAAATCCAAAACTAGAAGATGCTGCTACCAAAAGCGTAACTATTACCAAAATTAGCGAAGGCACTTCCAACGATATCGTTTTTACAGACAATCAAGGTGAAACCTATTATATTAAACGTGGATTGAAGCAAGGGCTAATTTTAGATTCTCTTAACGTAAAAGTTTTAAATAAAACAGTTACTTTGCATCTGACTAAAAATATATTTGGCAGCACAGGACACATTACACAATTAACTGTGGATGATGTGATTATTTTTACAGAATTTTCTTCGGATATTGAACATTCCGAAAATTAATTAAACATTATGGGCGAACAAAAACGTAAGGAAGAGGCACAAACTGAATTTGTATTCGGAAGAAAAAACTATAAATTTATGCTGATTGGTTTAGCTGTAATAGCACTTGGATTCATTTTAATGTCTGGTGGCGGAAGCGATGATCCGAATGTTTTTAGCCCAGAAATTTTCAATTTTCGTCGCATTCGTTTAGCGCCAACTTTAGTTTTATTAGGATTTGCCATAGAAATTTATGCTATTTTATTGAATCCGAATAAAAAATAAATTATTTCAAAGACAACTTTTCAACCTTAGTATCTCAATTTTAATATTTTTGCCCTATGGATATTACCGATTCAATTATTCTAGGGATTATACAAGGACTTACTGAATTCCTACCCGTTTCTTCTAGTGGTCATTTAGAACTTGGAAAAGCTATTTTAGGCGATCATTCCATTCCTAAAGAAAGTCTATTATTTACAGTGGTTTTGCACTTTGCAACCGCTTTAAGTACTATGGTTGTATTTAGAAAAGATATTTGGTTACTTCTTAAAGGTGTTCTTAAATTTGAATGGAATGAGGACTTACAATTCATTTCTAAGATTGCGCTTTCTATGATTCCTGCGGTTATTATCGGTCTCTTTTTTGAAGAGCAATTAGAAAGTCTTTTTGGAGGTAATATACTATTAGTTGGCTGCATGCTTTTAGTAACGGCAGCCTTACTTTTTTTAGCCGATAAAGCCAAAGACACGCATAAAAAAGTAACGTTTGGCAATGCCTTTATTATTGGTATTTCGCAAGCCATTGCTATGCTTCCAGGCATTTCACGTTCTGGAGCTACCATTTCAACATCGGTTTTACTAGGGAATGATAAAACACGAGCCGCACGATTTTCATTCTTGATGGTTGTACCGCTTATTTTTGGCAAAATTGCAAAAGATCTTGTTAGTGGCGAACTAACGTATGAAGCCTCAAACTTCACCTATTTAAGCGTAGGCTTTGTAGCTGCTTTCGTGGCTGGACTTTTTGCATGCACTTGGATGATTTCACTCGTTAAGAAAAGTAAACTTTCTTATTTCGCCATCTATTGTGCCATTGTGGGTGTTGTTGCCATTATTTATACATTTACTATTTAATTATGAAAACTGCTGAAGAATTTCTAGCTGGACAAGTTTTATTAATAGATAAGCCTTTACATTGGACATCTTTTCAGGCCGTAAATAAATTACGTTGGGAAATTCGGCATGCGTTTAATATTAAAAAAATAAAAGTAGGTCATGCTGGCACGCTAGATCCATTAGCTACCGGTTTACTGATTATTTGTACAGGCAAAATGACCAAACAAATAAACACCTACCAAGGTCAAGATAAAGAATATACAGGCACCATAGTTTTAGGTAGCACAACGCCATCTTATGATTTGGAAACCGAAGTAGATGCCACATTCCCAACCGATCATATTACAGATGATTTAATTTATGAAGCCACCAAACAATTTATTGGTGAAATAGATCAATTTCCACCCGTTTTTTCGGCTATTAAAAAGGAAGGCAAACGTTTATATGAATTCGCCAGAGCTGGTGAAGACGTCGAAATTAAATCCAGACGCATTCAGATTTCTACCTTTGAAATCACGAAAATTGACGGACTAAATGTTGAATTTAGAGTTATTTGTAGCAAAGGAACTTACATTCGTTCTTTGGCTCATGATTTTGGAAAAGCCTTAAACTCGGGAGCACATTTATCGGTTTTACGACGCACTAAAATTGGCGATTTCCATGTCGATGATGCTCTTTCTCCAGAAGCCTTTATTGAAGGTCTAACAACTAAATAAGTTCTTTTTACGTATATTAAACTCATAATGCATACAAAAAAGGCAACTTAAATAAATTGAAGTTTTCAGATAATCACAAAGCAATGCTTATAACCGGCTTAATATCGGCAACGGTTTTAATGATGCTATTCAGTTTTCAAATCACCCAATATGGCGAAAAATTAGCGGAAAGCTATTTTGTAATGGAGCCAAAAACCAGTGAAGAGTTAGAACAAGAAGTTCTTGAAAAACTAGCAGCTGAACAGACAGAAAAAACAGAAACCAATAAAGCCTACAACGAAACTGAAGATTACAAAAAATTTGCTCAAGCCTACCAACCCATTGCACCTCCAAAAGATTATGAGTTTATTAAGCAAGATTCACCAATCGAAGAAAGTAACAGTGAAAATACGGGAACGGGTTCCGGTTCTGAAATTAATGAGGAGTTATTATCCTCCTTTAAAAATGCCAACGCTGTACTAAAACAGCAACAAGGAAATCGTGCAGCACAATCCGTTAACAAAAAAAGTTCCATGCATTATTCATTGGTAAATAGAACGCACAAATATTTGCCTACACCTATTTATTTATGTGATATTGGCGGAAAAGTGGTGGTCAATATTACGGTTGATCATAAAGGAAATGTTGTGAAATCGGCTATCAACACTACAGCTTCAACTGACAACGATTGTTTACACGATCATGCTTTAGAATATGCAAACGAATCGCGTTTTAATATGGATAATTCCAAAAAAACACAACTCGGTTCAATTACATTTTATTTTGAAGGAAAAAATTAAACGCCTAACATAAGCAGTAAATCTTCAATGGTACTTTGACCTTTGTCTTTATTATACCAGTTTTGCAAATCCTCTTTAAATTCTGGCGTTATCATACCGTGTTTCGCTTTATAGTCAGCTACTAATTTCGTTGCAGCAACTGGACGTGGTCCAAATGTATTAAGCACCTCACCCGTTTCAGAGTCCATCATAATTAATTTAGGAACAGATTTTCCACCATTGGTTAAAAACTGATTCATGAGAGCTTCGTTGTCATCACGTAACACCAATTTTAAAGTAATGTTTTCCGATTGTTCTGCCAATTTAGCTATTGCTGGCACCACATGAGCCGCATCACCACACCAGCTTTCTGTTATGATTATCCATGTTACTTTGCCTGTAAAATTAGACAAACGCTCTTGTGTGTTTTCAGATAATTTAATGGTTTTATCCCAACGTTTCATGCGTTTATCATTCAACAAGGTATAATTCACCATATCTTCAGATTTATCATGTCCTGTGGTGGATTCATTCGCTACTAAATTAATCACCAAACTACGGTAGTCAGGATAGTTATAACTCGTTTTTAAACTTGTTTTAATAATATTTGAAATTTCAGTGTCTTTTATAATTTCCATAGGATGTATTTAATTCTGCGGTTACAAAAATATGTTAGTATTGCTTCACATTCAGTAACTCATATTACAAAGCCAAAAATAATGCGCTTTTTTGTTTCTATTTATGATTTATGTCATATCTATGTCTATCTTTAACTTGAAAACTTACAATTCAAGCACAAATGACAAAACATAAATGCAAATGGTGCGTTGGCGATGATTTATATGAGGCCTATCACGACGAAGAATGGGGAATACCTGTTTATGATGATGATATTTTCTTTGAATTTTTAGTTCTGGAAACCTTTCAAGCGGGTTTAAGTTGGATTACTATTTTACGCAAACGCGAAAATTTCAGAAAAGCGTTTGATAATTTCAACTATAAAAAAATAGCTAATTATCAGCAACCAAAAATTGATAGTCTATTGCAAGATGTTGGCATTGTTAGAAATAAACTAAAAGTAAATGGAACCGTAACCAATGCGAAATTATTTATGGACATTCAACAAGAATTTGGAAGTTTTAGTAACTACATCTGGAAGTTTGTTGATGGAAAACCCATTAAAAACAAGGTAGTCAATTACAAAGAAGCTCCAGCCACAACTGCTCTTTCAGACGCTATCAGTAAAGACTTAAAAAAACGTGGTTTTAAGTTTGTAGGATCAACCGTTATGTATGCGTTTATGCAAGCAACTGGTTTGGTGAATGATCATGAGATTGCTTGTTTTAGGTATGAGGAAGTTTGATTCCATTATAAATACGCCAAAAACTCCGCTCTAGAAATCTCTTCTGCACCCAATCGTTCCAAGTGATTGGTGTACACCTGACAATCAATAAGTTTATATGCCGTGTTTTGAATAAAGGTTATGAATGCTACTTTACTAGCATTGCTGACTTTGGCAAACATGCTTTCGCCACAGAAAACGCCATTGCCTACATCCACACCGTAAAATCCGCCAACCAATTCATCTTCTAGCCAAACCTCAACGGATTTAGCATAACCAGCTTGATGCAAGTCGTTGTAAGCCGAAATCATAGTATCTGTAATCCAAGTTCCTGATTGTCCATTGCGTTTGATTTTTGCACATTCTAAAATTACCTGATTAAAATCTTGATTGATAGATACTGTAAAATCAGCATTGCGCAAAACCTGCTTCATACTTTTTGCTACTTTCAATTTCTCTGGAAATAATACAAATCGTGGGTTTGGCGACCACCATAAAATGGGTTGATCGGATTCAAACCAAGGGAAAATTCCAGATTGATAGGCTAGCAGTAAACGTGAAACGGATAAATCACCTCCAATAGCTAATAAGCCATCTTCATCAGTTTGAGTGACATCTGGAAATCTTAATTCACTATTTAAAAATTGCATGTATTTTTAAATTAAAAAACCTCAACGTTACATAACATTGAGGTTTAGTATAAATTATTTTACCAAAATTAAAATGGTAAATCGTCGTTATCTTCTTCGTTTAAGTTATCAGCAGGTTCAAAAGCTTGTGCTGGTGGAACTGGTGGCATTTCCGGATTAGAAGCTTCTGTTTGAGCTGCTTCTATACGCCAGCCTTGAATAGAGTTGAAATATTTGGTTTCGCCTTGTGGGTTTACCCATTCACGTCCGCGTAAATTAATACTTATTTTTACCTGTTGTCCTGGTTGAAAACTGTTTAATAAATCGGTTTTATCTTGAACAAATTCTACCATTATATGCTGTGGGTACTGCTCTTCTGTTGTAACGACTACTTCTCTTTTTCTAAAGCCATTGCTACCAAACGATTGTGTTTCACCAATAACTTTAATTCTTCCTTGTACTTCCATTGTAATTTAATTTTCTGTGTTATGATAATAATATTTTCCAGGCACTATCTAAATCGCCAAAGCTTAAATAGTTTTTTGCCAATTTATGTTTTTTTCTATGATTTGCTTCCTTAATATTCGGATGATTCTCACTAACAGTCTCTAAAAATACTTGAACGGCTTCCAGTGTTGGTAAACTTTCTACATTACCTAGCATGCCCAATTCATTTCCGGTTAAAATCATGCTATTTTTTACATGATCAGGCATTTGATCCACACCAATACCTAAGGTTGATAAAGGTTTCGGAATTTCAAAAAAGCCTTTTTTAGCACGACTGTAATAGCTACCACCTGCTCTGGCAACAAGATCTAATTTTTCTTGATTTATTTGATCGTTTTCGTCTAAAATATCATCGTCCATATGAAGTTTTACAACTTCACAAATCACTAAATTCCCAGCGCCACCTTCAGTTCCTAAATGTACCACTTCATTCACTTTACACTCAAATTGTACAGGTGATTCTGCTACACGAAACGGTTTTACTAAATCCGATTTCAGCATATTAAAACCAGCTTTTTCAAATTCGTTAACGCCTAAAGGATATTCTGTACTACTTAATGACATTTGATGCACCATATCAAAACTCACCACATTAATAACCACTTCTTTGGTTTGTAAAATATTTTCTAGCGTATGTTTTGTAGTATTATCACGAACACGGCGTGCTGGCGAAAAAATTAAAATCGGTGGATTAGCACTAAACACATTAAAGAAACTAAATGGTGATAAATTAGGATTTCCATCTGCATCAACTGTACTCGCAAAAGCTATAGGTCTTGGTGCTACAGCACTTAACAAATAACCGTGTAACTTGCCTGTTGATAATTCTTTAGGTTCGTATGAAATCATGAAAACTTTATTAATTTGCACAAATGTAATTAATCTAATAACGAACTAAAAACGATTTGGTTATCATCTCACACAATATTATTAACAGATTTCCATTATATTAACATTCCAAAATAATTCTATGGTTTTTTCTAAATACCGAAATCTGACTCGCTGGGTAATTATTGCCGCAAGTTTTGTTATTATATCCTTGATTCTGTGGAATACCTTTGTGTTCTTTCAATATTTTAAAGAAGAACAACGCCAAAAAATGGATATTTGGGCATTTGCGCAAACCGAATTTCAAAATAATATGTTAGACGATGATGTAAACCCAATGGTTTCCCGTGTTCTAATAAGCAAAAATGACAACCAGATTGTTGTGGTTGATGAAAACGGCAATATTGGTTTAACCAACAACATTGAAGACAACCAACTAAAAAATGAAGCTAGCACTAAAAAACTCATTGCTAATTTAGCTACAGAAAATATTCCAATAGAACTGTCCTATATAGATCCTAAAACCAATCAGAAAATTCATGGTGGTTATTTGTATTATGGAAACTCTCCTTTAATTACCAAACTAAAATACTATCCATTAGCTCTACTACTCATTATTATTTTATTTGGAGCTGTTGCCTATTTCTTTTATCGAAGTACAAAAATCGCTACTCAAAACAAATTATGGTCTGGAATGGCCAAAGAAACAGCACATCAAATTGGCACGCCATTATCCTCGTTAATTGGTTGGACTGAAATTTTAAAAACGGAACAGGTAAATCCTGAATATATAGCTGAAATAGAAAAAGATATCAGTCGCCTGCAAACCATTACCGAACGTTTTAGTAAAATTGGGTCTTTACCGAAATTAGAAAAGGCAGATATTGTTGCTGAAACTTTGGAGTCTTACGATTATTTAAAATTGCGCTCCTCCAAACTTATTGACTTTGAAATTTCCGCACCGGAAAATCCCATTTATGTGCAACTAAACAAACAACTGTTTAGTTGGACTATTGAGAATTTGGTGAAAAATGCCATTGATGCCATGCGAGGCAAAGGGAAATTAATTATTACTATTTCCCAACTAGAAGATAATGTAAAAATCACCATTACAGATAGCGGAAAAGGCCTTCCAAAGAATCAATTTAAGAGTATATTTGAACCTGGATTTACCTCAAAAAAACGTGGTTGGGGATTAGGGCTATCATTAGCCAAGCGTATTATTGAAGAATTCCATAACGGGAAAATATATGTCCTTGAATCTGAAATTAATAAGGGAACTAGTATGCAAATTGCTTTTAAAACCACGTAACTATGGACGATAGATTTATGACTATTAAAGAAGTGGCCATCAATAATAATTGTCCAGAATGCTATAACACGAATGGCTTACATTTTACATTTAAGCAAAAATTTGTAGAAACGAAATTTTATAAATCTTTGACCACAGAAACGGCACATGAACTATTTTGTAAAACCTGTGAAACTACAATTTACCCAGTAAATTGGACAACTGATATTGATCGTGTTTTTGAATATCAACAAAAAGCATTTACGCCTAAATCAGCATCATTTAAACTCAAGAAATTAGCTTGGATTGTTATTGGAAGTCTTCTAGGAATTATAATAATTGGAATTGTTACAACCGTTTTATTAACGAACTTATAGGTTAGACCGAATAGCTTCGGCAACCGCTAAAAAATCTTGTTCTGTTAATTTTTCTTTAGAAATAAAACGTGCATCTTCCATGGTATTTAATGGGATTAAATGTACATGAGCATGAGGAACCTCCAGACCAATAACGGTCATTCCAACGCGTTTACAAGGCACAGCTTTTTCAATAGCGATGGCAATTTGTCTGGAAAATTCTAATAATCCATGGTAAGTAACTTCATCTAAATCGAACAATTTATTCACTTCCTGCTTCGGAATACAAAGGGTATGGCCTTTGGCGTTTGGATTAATATCTAAAAATGCGAAATAATCATCTGTTTCCGCTATTTTATAACACGGAACTTCGCCATTAATAATTTTTGTAAATAAAGTTGCCATAAGGTGCGAATAAGATACTTGTAAATATAAAAAGATTCCCGTATTAAGGGAATCTTTTTAAGTATTATTTAAACTTTGTTGTTTTTTGTTATACCTAAAGGGTAAACGCATTTATATTATCTAGAAATTTCTAAAACATCAAATTTCAGGATGCCATTAGGTACGTGTACTTCGGCAACATCACCTACGGACTTACCTAATAAACCTTTCCCAATTGGTGAGTTGACTGATATTTTTCCCGATGCTAAATCTGCTTCACCATCCGCAACCAACGTATAGGTCATTTCCATACCATTGGTCTGGTTTTTAATTTTTACTTTAGAAAGCACTAAAGCTTTACTCGTATCTAATTGCGATTCATCAATAATACGTGCACCTGCTAAAGCATCTTCTAGTTTAGAAATTTTCATTTCCAACATGCCCTGTGCTTCTTTGGCTGCATCATATTCCGCATTTTCACTTAAATCGCCTTTATCTCTGGCTTCAGCAATGGCTTGAGACGCTTTGGAACGCTCTACATCTTTTAATTGACGTAACTCGTCACGTAATTTTTTTAATCCTTCAGGTGTATAATAAGATGCTTTACTCATAATTTCATAATTTATAATAATAAAAAGATGCTGAAAACAAACGGATAATGTGTTCCAAATTTGTTCAGCATAAAAAAATCCCGCTTCCACGAGATATATACAAAGCTACACAATTTTTTCGACTCTCGTCAGTTTATCACTTGTTAATACTTTGATAAATAGCCCGATTTTGTTTAATAAAACAGCTTTTTAGGCGTTAGCTAAATATACAAAAATAATTATACGTTTGGCTTTTTGTTGTAAATTGCCATCAAAAAAATAATTAGTTATGAAATATGTAATTTTATTTGTTCTTGCATCCGTACTTCTTACGTCTTGTAATAAAAGTGATGATGATATGGTTCGCCAAAATGAATTTTTACCAAACTACACATTTGATACGGTTAATTTGATAAACACGAATTTGCCCCAATATAGCGACATGGAATTCCCGAATAATTTTATAATACTGAACAATAATTACGGAATAAATGGTGTTGTGGTTTTTTACGCAGGCGGCAATAATTACAATGCTTTTGAATTATCTGATCCGAATCATGCACTTCGTGATTGTTCTAAATTAACCGTGAGAGGCGTTATAGCTTCTTGTAGTTGTGATGATACTAATTCCTATGATATTCTTACAGGACAACCACAAGAAGGAACCACTGGACAATATGGTTTAAAGCGCTATTTTGTTGAGAAAACTGGGAATGTTATTCGGGTTTATAATAATTAGAAATCTACTGCTATAACCATCAAACTTATTTAGAATAAAAATGCTTGAAATAAATAATTATTTCAAGCATTTTTTCAGTTTTTAATTTTTTGGGAGCAATTTAAAACTTCAGCGTCATTCCCAATAAGAAATTTGTTGTTGCTTGTGGATAAAAACCAGCACCTTCAATCGTGGAAACTTGTGGTGGGTTGGACCAAGTGTCATCATAAGTGTAATAATAACCATTGGATTCATATTTCACGTTAAACAGATTGTTTACCAATCCTGAAAATAAAATGGATTTTAAGAATGGTTTAGATTCCTCGTTTCCTCGGAATGACAGTTCGTAATTAATACTGAAATCGTTGATAAAGTAACTATCCAATTTTGACGCCTCGGCTTCAGTATTACTCATAAACTGATCGCCAACAAACTTGCTTAATACGGTGAGTTGTAAATTATTTATGGGTTGAAACGTTAAAGCATTTGCCGCAATCCATTCTGGTGAAAAGGAAATATCTGTTTTTCCAAAATTTTTCAAACTCCCATCAATTTCAGCAATCGTTTCCTTATTTTTATTAGAGCTCCAGGTTACACTTGGTTGTAAACGCCATTTGTTGCCAATCTGTACAGCTGCTTCCAATTCCAAACCTAAACGGTAACTATCACCACTATTGGTGCGTATTGGATTTCCAACGTTATCAATATTTCCGGTTAATACTAGTTGTTCGTTATAGAGCATATAATAAGCATTTACGTTAAAACGGAATTTTTCGGTATCATGACGCCAGCCTAATTCAAAATCATTTAATTGTTCGGGTTTTACGTTCGGGTTGAATTCAAAGTCGTCCCGATTTGGCTCTCTATTCGCACGTGCATAAGAAAAATACAAACTATTATTTGTGTTGAATTTATAAGTGATTCCAGCTTTTGGATTGAAAAAGGCATAGTTTTCATCTACATCAAACGGGATTCTATCTGAATTTAATCCATCAATGGTATAATCCACTAAACGAACTTGTAAATCGGCAAACAGACTGATGTTCTCATTTAATCTGAACGTTCCTTTTCCGAAGAAATTCACATCCGATTTAATTCCCGTACTTTCATAATAACGATCATTATTATCACTATTACTTGCAAATTGTGCCCAAATAATTTTCCCGAAATGATCACCATCATAATAACTATAGCTTCCGCCAAAAATCACATCAAATTGATTGTTTTTATAATTGGCATTTGCATTCATCACAAAGAAATCATTATCCAACCAACGACGTCTTACCAAATCCGTTTCTTCTAGGGTTTCAGTGCCTATAATGACATCAGTTAATCCGTAATCAGCAAAAGAGGCATCCTCTTTATATTGCTCAAAATAACCACGACCAGCTGTATAATTGAAAGCCATATTGGTAGACCAATTATTATCATAACGCTGATTCCAATGCAATTGATAATGGTCTTGCTGATAGTTATCAACCTCATTTTCGTAGAATTGCGTGTTGCCATTTTCGTCGGTATATTCACCTGCTGTATTGTAGGTTCTATCGTTTTCTAATTTATCTAAATCCTCCAAGCCGTTCCAAGACTGATAGGTAATTTCCTTACCAGAAAACGTAATGGCCTTTATTAAGGTATTAGCCGTTTTATAGGAACCTTGTAGGAAATAAGATTTCAAATCTGAAGTCGCGCGATCTATATAACCATCCGATTTAATATTAGATAAACGTCCTGCAAATTCAATCTTGTCATTCAGTAAACCTGTACTAAATTTTAAGGTGTGTTTACGTGTGTTAAAACTCCCGAAGGAATTGGCAAATTCGCCATAAGCTTCTTCAGAAACCGCATCCGTTAGCACATTTATACTGGCTCCAAATGCTCCTGAACCATTGGTTGACGTTCCTACACCACGTTGCAGCTGTAAACTTTCTACAGAGGAGGCAAAATCGTTTAAATTCACCCAGAAAGTTCCTAAAGATTCCGCATCATTGTAAGGAATTCCGTTAATGGTTACGTTTGTAGATTGCGCGTTAATACCACGTACACGAATGCCAGTATACCCAACGCCTGCTCCAGCATCAGACGTTGTTACAACCGATGGTAAATAGTTTAATAAAATAGGAATATCTTGTCCTAAATTACGTTGTTCAATCTCTTCTTTTGAAAGATTGGAATGCGTAATTGGCGAATCGGCTTTCACACGAACCGAACGCACTAAAACTTCATCTAAAGTTTCTAATTTGGTGGAATCCTGTTGTTTTTCTTGTGAAAAAGCACCAAAATAAGTGGTTAAAAAAATGATAAGCAAACCTGCTTTTCGAAATTGTTGCCAGCGAAACACTGACGCGTTGTTGAATAAATTTTTCATTCGATAAATAAATTTAGCGAATAAAAAGAGGTGATTATTCTGATTAAAAATTAGTTTATGTTGAAATGAAGCAATTGCGGCATCGTTTTAAAACGACTTGCAATGACAGCATCATTTCGTTAAATTTCCTAAACAGCATTACCTGTTCTAGGTTCAATGGGTATGATCTCAGCCGTTATTAGGCACCCCTTTATTGAGAACGCGGCAAAGGTAGGCGAGATTTTCAATTTGACAAAACTTTGCTAAAGATAAATTTCAAGAAGAAACGTATAATATTAAATTTCAGGCGGTTTCCTATTCGCTTTTTTATCAGCATTTTTTTTCTTGTTAGAAAGCCGCTTAAGTTTTACAGCTTTGGGCACTTTGGTCGGCCTGCGCTTTTTAGGAACAATCAGTCCTTGTTTAATGATTTCTAAAAAGCGCTTGATTACTAAATCCTTGTTTTTATGTTGACTCCGACTATCTTCACTGGAAAGTATTAAAACACCGTCGGTTGTTAACCTATTATCTAATTTTTTAAGAAGTCGCTTTTTTTGATTTTCAGAAAATACTTGTGAATTTGGCAAATCCCAATTCAATACCACTTTTGATGCTGTTTTGTTTACATGCTGTCCACCAGCTCCAGAACTTCTGATGGCTTTAAATGATAATTCGGTAATCAGAAAGGCTTCATCAAACATACTATTTTATTTGATGTGGTGATTTTAGTAAATCATTTACCGTTTTAACCGGATTAAAGGTAATCAGTGGGACTTCAACAAATACTGTGTTCCAATTTGCCATACTACCATTCCATAAACCTGGTAATTCCAACGCTTTTAGCTCCTTTCCTAAACGTGTTTTTTTGGTAATAAAAGCGGCTTTATGATCTACAAATTGGGTTAGATCAAATTTATTTCCTTGATAATCTTTCACACCACAAACTAAATCCACTGGATTAAAGTGCGTGGCATTTTTTAGAATACTTTTTTGGTGTTTATTTTTCTGATTTATTTGTGCAGACTCTACAATTTGAAGCGAAATGGTTCCACTTTCATCTTTCACCCAAAATGGGCCACCACCTGGTTCGCCTTCATTTTTAACCATGCCACAAACGCGAATTGGGCGATTTAATTTATTTTGAAGGTATTCAATTTGATACTTTTCGGCGTATTTTTCAAATTCAGAAGATATTTTAACGTGCATTTTATTGGTTAAAAATTTCGCAATTTCAATAATACCATCGTGTGTTAATTGGCCTTTTTCAATGGATTCCAAATACTGAAACGCTTGCTGTTGAATTTCCATAAGAATACCCGCTAAAATCTTTTTGTTTTTAGCAACTTCTTCTTTGTATTTAAAAACCACCACATTATCAATATTTTTTATGAAGATAATATCGGCATCTAAATCATTTAAGTTTTCAATAAGTGCGCCATGTCCAGAAGGACGAAAAAGCAAATCACCATTCTCCAATCTGAATGGTAAATTCTTTGGTGTTACGGCAATGGTGTCGGTAGATTCTTTTTGATAGGAAAAAGAAATATCAAATTGCGAATCGGTTTTACGTTCTACTTTTGTTTCAATTCTAGAAAACTCATTGCTAAATTTATCCTTATGACTTTCCGAAATGGTAAAATGTAATTTCGCCTTATTATTACATGATGCATATAAGGCAGACTCGAACAAATGCTCTTCAAAAGCCGTAGAAATAATCTGATTTTTATACTCATGAAAAGGCAACAAGCCTTTAGGCGAATTTCCATAATTCAACCCATTTTCATCTAACATAGCTTTTACAAATAATTGCGAACGGTAACTGACATCCAAATCGGAATAGTTTGGATAAGTGTTGTGCAATAAATCCATGACCTCATAATAGAACGGGAATTTTTCCAGACCCACAAAGAAAATATGTAAGCTCTTGTCATCGCGCGTATTCATGTACGAATTGATAGTTTCCACTGCTGGATTATATTCTTCTAAAAATTGAAAAAGAAATTTAAACATTCGGGTTGCAGCTCCTGAAGCTGGTACAAATTTTAGAATTTCGAAGTTGTCTTTTTGTGAATCGAAGTAAGCAATAACCGCATCAATTTCTGTAACATTTAAACGCATAATACCATCATCAATGGTAGCTGCTGCCACTAAATTTGAAAATGGTAATCCAGAATGAAATGTTTCAAGTTGCCTATTCACACCTTCAACTGTTAAGCCTTTCGATTCTATTTGTTTTATGTCCTTTTCAGAAAAAGTCATACATTACTTTTTTAATAATTCATTAATATGTTTAACAGCTATTTCAAATCTATTTGTCAGATTTCCACTTAATATAACATATGGTTTTTGGTGAATATCTAATGCATTTTGAAACATCTGAAACATCGTTTCTCTTTCATGCGGTTTATCGCGAATGCCATCAGGTTGCCATGGTAGATCAATATTAGTTAAAAAATACAGATTATAGTAATTTTCTGTTGCAAATTTGTTTAACTTTTCCGAATTAAAACCTTGATAATAAGCCTCACTATAAACTTTTGTTTCTAGTAAATCGGTATCGCAAATCAGTAATTTATGGGCTTGTTTTGTTAACTTGTTTTCCAAGGCCATTTGGCCTTCAGCAATTGGCAATACATCTGTTTCCGTTAGCGCTTCATGCAATTTTGCTTTATTTTCAGCATATGTTCTAGAAAATTCGGGTACCCAAAGTGTGTTATAATATGATGCTAGTTTTTTTGCTAGAATGGTTTTTCCAGTTGATTCTGGCCCAAATAATACAATTTTCAGGCAATTGCTTTCGTGTTGTTTAAGTGTTTCTTCCATGCTAAATACCCATAAATTGCTAAAATTGTAAAACCTAAATATTGGAGACTTGTAAATGTAAAGCCTTTATAGAAATATAAGGGAACCGAAATAATATCACCTATAATCCAGAAAATCCAATTTTCTACTTTTCGTTTTGCCATAAGCCACATACCTACAAAAAAGATGGCTGTTGTTAAAATATCAATATAGGAAACCCAACCACTCCATTTGTCAAAAACTTCATAAATAATTGCCACAAAAACCATGGAAGCTACAGCAATACCTACCGAAATCTGTTTTTCTTTATTTGTCCAAGAAGTAATTGGCGTTTCATGTGTGTCATCTACTTTTCGCGTCCAAATATACCAACCAAAAATGCTCATGATAAAATAATAGGCATTAATCATCATATCGCCTAATAAACCCCATTTTAACAATAAATACACAAAAATACTGGTACTGATAATACCTGTTGGAAACACGAGAATATTGTTTTGCTTGGAATACCAAACTGATAAGAAACCGAAAATTACCGCAACAATTTCCAGCACAACATCTAAAGTATCATAGGAACTATATTGGCCAAATAAATAATCAAAAATGAGGTTCATAATCGTGTCTGTCTGATTTGACGATTTTCATGTAAAGCAATCCGCGTTCTATGAGTTCAAACGCTTCTTTAATTTCAACAGTTAGAAGTTGCATAACAGCATCATAATCACCATATATTTGTGTGCTTAAAGGATTTTCAAGAACTTTCAAATTAGATGCTCGCAATTTTTTGATAAAGTGAATGATGGCTGATTCATAGTCATCATGCAAAGGTGTTAAGGTTAATTCTACTGATATTTTCATGGTTATTTGCCGCGAAAGCGGTAATTTTTATTAATAAACTTACTTTAACTTAAGACCTCTCGACTGCGCTCGAGGTAACAATTCAATTTTGAAGTTCCTCAAAAAACGATTCGTCATTTTCAAAAGCTGTTCCTATAACCACCAAATCGGCTCCTGCTTGGTAGGCTTGCTTCAATTGCTTAATCGTTCGAATACCACCTCCAACAATTAATGGTAAACTTACTTCAGCTTTCACTCTTTTAATTATTTCCGAAGAAACAGGCTGCAACGCGCCACTTCCTGCTTCTAAATATATGAGTTTTTTACCAAGTAATTCACCAGCTTTAGCTGTGTCTACAATCAATTGAATATTATCATTTTGCAACGGCTGTGTTTCAGTAACACGCTGTACAGCTGTTCGTTTACCATTCTCAACTAGAATGTAACCGGTTGGAATGATTTCTAAATTGGAATCCTTTAATTTGGAAACTGCTTGCACATGTTTTCCAATTAAATAATCTGGGTTTCTACCAGAAATTAAAGATAGAAATAAAAGTGCATCTGCGTAATTTGTTAATTGTGTCACATCACCAGGAAACAACACAACTGGTAAATCTGCATATTTCTTAATTGTTTTAACAACTGATTCTGTAAGGCTTTCAGCAACCTCACTTCCGCCAACAAAAATATGTGTCGCCATGGATTTATTTACCTTTCCAATAAAATTCGGTAGACTTTCTAAATCCATTTTATCTGGATCTATCAAAACAGCCAATAATTTGTCATTATTAGAAATAGCTTGTAATATCTTTTGGTAAATATTCTTCATTACAACGTTGGTAATGCAAAAGCGCAGGTAAAACCTTCAAACTCCAGAAATGTTGTTTCGTAGCTATACTTTTTATCCTCATAATCAATCCAAGCACGTGTATCCGTATCTGAAATAGCGAAAGGAATAACCAAAGTATGCTGTAAAAAGCTTAAACCTGGTGTTGCAAATAATTTGTAAAGTGATTCTTTAATGCACCAAATAACGGTTAATTTCCGAATATAATCATCGGAATCTGCATTCAAATATTGGCTTTCATAATCCATAAATTTATGAGCAATGACGCCTATTTTTTTTCGTTGTTTTTCAATGTCAATACCTACTTCAGAATCACTCACTACCACGCCAGAAAATGTAAAGGAATGTGTTATGGAAATATGTTTGCCATCCTTTAAATGTGGTTTGCCATTTTCGTCATAAAACAAATCAGTATCCGTATAACCAAATTCAGCAAGCAAATGTCTTACACTTAAAAATCCACGTTGGTGTAATTCACTTTTCATGCCTAAAACACGTGTTAAACTTTCTGGACGTAAGGTAATAGGCTGAATCAATTCGTCATAGGACTCGTCTATCTTCCAGATTTTAACAGTAGTTTGTGAGTTGGGAATAAGGGTTTTATAAAGCGGCATTTAATATTCTAAAAGTTATTAGTTATCTTTGCACTGCCTAAAGCAGATTTGATAATTGTGACAAGCGAATTTAACTATTTAAGTCCTTTTACCAAAGTTGTTAGGCACTAAAAAACATTAAGAAAAATTACTATGGATACAAAAACTGTTGCGTACACACCCAATAAGGTAAAAGACATGTCGCTTGCGGCTTGGGGAAGAAAAGAGATTGAATTAGCTGAAGCTGAAATGCCAGGACTAATGAGTCTTCGTGAAGAATATAAAAATGAACAACCACTTAAAGGTGCACGTATTGCAGGTTGTCTGCATATGACCATCCAAACGGCTGTTTTAATTGAAACCCTACAAGCTTTAGGTGCTGAAGTTACTTGGAGTTCTTGTAATATTTTCTCAACTCAAGATCAAGCAGCAGCTGCTATTGCGGCAGCCGGAACCGCTGTTTATGCTTGGAAAGACATGACTGAAGAGGAATTTGATTGGTGTATAGAACAAACCTTATTTTTTGGTGAAGATAGAAAACCATTAAACATGATTTTGGATGATGGTGGTGATTTAACCAATATGGTTTTAGATAAATACCCTGAATTAGCTGCTGGAATTAATGGTCTTTCAGAAGAAACTACTACTGGTGTACACCGTTTATACGAACGTGTAAAAGCTGGAACCTTACCAATGCCTGCCATTAA
>CBFHJN010000013.1:0-24852 GCA_965655805.1 Flavobacteriaceae bacterium | reverse complement strand
ATAACTATATACCCGTCTCAATAACTCGTAATCTCTTTTCTTTGTAAGAGGCCAGCAGTTCTTCTTTTTTTATGGGTTAAAATTTTTCAAATCCTTTTTTCATTTTAAAAGCTTCTTCAAATAGTTTCCAATCGCTTGTATTATTTAGATTAGCTTCTATTAATTTAATTACCTTTTTAATTTCGGTAGAAGTACTAGTATTAGATAATTCGCTTTTTATGTTATTAAGTAATTCATTCCGTTTTACCAAATTCATAGTGGCCATACCCAACTCTCTATTTTTGTTATCTATGTCTAATCTAAGATTTTTGTTCTTAAATTGCATGAGTTGTTTTTGACTTTCTAATTGCTCTAGCTCTAACTCTCTTTCTTTTTTTATTAATAATTTTTGCTTTTGTTTCTTATAATACCTGTTGTTAAAGTAGTGTAATAAAAACACAAGTACTAAGGCTGTAAACACATAAAATGCAATTGCCAAAGGCTTGAGATACCATGGCTTCTGCACTTCAAAATTATAAGATATGACATTAGTAAAATTAGCACCATCAGTGGTAGCTCTGGCTTCAAATCTATAATCGCCATGAGGTAAATTCTCAAAATAAACCTCAGATTTAGAGGACCAATCACTCCACTCATCATAGATGCCAATTAATCTATATTGGTAATCTGAAACAGAAAATTTATTATAGTCTGGAACACTAAATTTAAATTGAATACTGCTACTTTTATTATTTAGGCTTATAGGATTATCTAAATCTATTGGTATAAATTGATTGTTACGAGAATTATAAGAAATACTATTTAGGTGGATTTTATGTGATACTTTCTTTAATTTATTTAAATCTATTATTAAATAGCCCTCTGTGGTTCCTATTAAATAATTGCTTTTGTAGGCTTCCCCAAAAACATACAAACATATCCTAAAAAAAACATTTGAAAGTAATTCTTATAATAGAAAGAGTACTATCAAAGTCTCAACTGACTTTGGACTATTTTGGAATGAAAGGGACTGAAAAAATATTGACTGAATATCACGAATTGGATTGCGAAAAAATAACTGACCGTTTTAAAACTGATTTAGCAAACAATGAAATGAAATATTTTTCGAGTGGATTAGTTAGTTCAGGAAATTTATCGGAAAATATAAAAGAATACGGAATAGAAAATTTTGACCTTGGATGTATGGTTTATGACAATCTGAATTGCTAAAATAAACTCGTTAGCAATTATCTAAAAGACAAAAAGAATATTAAGATTAATTAACTGTACGAATAATAAAAACGTTGGGTAACATAGAACTGAGCACCATTAATCACACCAGTATCATAGGCAAATAATAACCCACCTAACGCAGATACGGCTGTTATCAGTAATAAGAATGTATTTTTATTCATAACTAGTGTTTTGACTAGTATAAATTACTTCATTACCAAGAGAAGGACTATCTGTCTTTCTGTTTTAAATTTTCAGGAAGACTCATCTCACTAGCTCTCTTTCTAACTCTTCTAAAGATTTGCCTTTGGTTTCTGGCAGTATTTTTAATAGAATAAAAAAGCCTACAAAAGCTATAGATCCGAATATAAAAAAGGTTAATGAGTTTCCGAAATTGGATAATTCCCAAGGGAAAATTAACTGAACTAAAGAGCTGATCAATGAATTAATAAATGCGATGACCCCTATTGCTAAACCTCTATATTTTAATGGATATAATTCTGACAGAAGAACCCACATTACTGGTCCTAATGAAAATGCAAAACAGGCTATAAAACCTAAAATTCCAATTAATATTAACGTGGCATTAATTGTCGTAGCTGCCTCTAAAATAGCACCATCATTTTTACTATATATTTTATTTCCTAAAGCAGATTTCAAAACATTTTTAAAATCAATATCATTATCATAAACTTTATTTGCAAAAGGCAATAATTTTTCTGTATCAGAAAACTCGAATTGATTTATTTTTTCTTTTGACAGTTGGTATGTGGCCTGGTTAAAACCATAAGCACATATTAATAAACTAACAGCAATACCAGCAGTACCAATTAATAATAATGGTCTTCGACCCATTCTATCAATTAAATAGATAGCAACAAAAGTAAAAATTACTGAAATTGTGCTTAATAAAACTCCTGATGAAAAGGCAGCATCTGTACCAATACCTGTTTGCTTAAAAATGGAAGTAGCATAAAAATAAACCGCATTTATTCCCGTAATTTGTTGTAAAACTCCAACAATTAGACCGACCACTAAAATAAAGCGTAAGGATCGTTTTAATAAATCTACAATTTTTACAGGCGTTTTATCTTTATCAGCTTTTATATTTTCTTCGATAGACGAGATTTCTAATACTCCTTTTTCCTTTCCAAGAATGTGGATTAAAACGTCTTCTGCCGCTTTATAATTTTGTTTTAAATACAGCCAACGTGGACTTTTAGGTACAAAAAATAAGAAAATAAAATAAGATACAGCAGGTATTAACTCGACGCCTAACATCCATCGCCAAACATTTTCGTCCGTAAGAAAGCTACTTTCAGGGGTATTATATTTATTGAAAAAATAATTACTTAGGAAGGCCGCAAAAAATCCAAAAACGATATTTAATTGTTGAAGTGAAACTAACTTACCCCTATTTTCTGCTGAAGAAATTTCAGCAATATACATAGGCGCTAAAACCAATGCTGCACCAAAAGCCAACCCTCCAATTATTCTTGCCATATAAAGCATTTCATAAGATGTTGCTAAGGCAGATAATACCGCCGAAAAAGCATATAAAAAAGCGACAACAATAAGTACTTTTTTTCTTCCAAATTTATCACTTAACCGACCTGAAAATAACATTGCAATCATAGCGGCAAACGAAGGGGAACTGACCACCCAACCAGATTGTATTTCACTTAAATCAAACTCAGGACCTGCATAAGACATAACTCCCGAAATGATGCCTGCATCAAAACCAAAAAGGAATCCACCTAATGATACTACAAATGCAATAAAAACCAGTTTTTTATTCATAGTAGAAACTAACAGGTTAATAAATTACGGACTGGATAGCACGTGGTTTAATTTCTAATACAGATTCGCTATTCCCAACTATTAATTTATAGGTAATTTTATTGTCGGTTTTATTCATGACAACAGTTACTATTTTTCCATCTTGGTTTTTAAAAGAGGTACTTTCTAATGCACTCCTGCTTGTAGTCGTGCTTACTCGCAAAGCACCAGGTTGAATAAACTTTGAAAAGTGACCGATATAATAGTAGGTTGGCGTATAAATGAGTTCGCCTGTTTTTGTGTTGGCATGAATTGGTGCAAAACAAAAGTTCTGTACATGATTTGGGCCACCTCTTTCATCCAAAAGAATATTCCAATCGGTCCAACCCACAACTCCACTATTAAAATCGTTAATCATTGAATTTCCATAACGCTCTGCATTTGGCCAAAAGTGCAATTTATCAAATTCAAATCCCTCTTGACAACCTTCTGTAAACAATAAATTTTTAGACGGAAAAGATGCTTTGATATTCTTTAGATTATCATATTTTGGCAAACCTCCTGTCCAGGTTTCGTACCAATGAAAGCCAATTCCCCAAGCGTATTTTGATGCTTCGGAGTCTTCAAAAATAGTATTTGCACGATGAGATATTAAATCCCTATTATGATCCCACACCACAATATTTTTATCGCCTAAACCTTCTTTTTCTAGAGTAGGTCCTAAATAATCCTTAAGAAAATCGCGTTCTTCTTCGGCTGTATAAATACAAGATTCCCAACGTTGCACTGCCATGGGTTCGTTCTGCAAAGTTAGACCCCAAACGGGAATACCTTCTGCTTCATAAGCTTTAATAAACTTAACATAGTAATTCGCCCAAGCCTGACGGTACTCCGGTAACAATTTTCCGCCTTGTAGCATATTGTTGTTGGTTTTCATAAAAGCAGGTGGACTCCACGGACTCGCATAAAACACCAAATCATCTTTAATAAATTCTACCGCTCGCTTAATAAAGGGTATTCTTTTTTCTTTATCTTTTTGTATTGAAAAGGTCTTTAAATCTGCATCGCCTTCTTGAATATATGTATGGCTTCCCAAACCAAAATCACTACTATGAATACTGGTTCTGATAATATTATAACCAATACCATCCGTACCAAAATAGGATTGTAACAATTTATTTTGTTGCTCTGGATTTAAGCTTGAAAAAACCTCCGCTGATGCATCAGTTATAGCACCTCCTATGCCTAAATATTCTTGAAATGTTTTTTCTGGGTTTACAAAAACGGCAATTTCAGTTTCTAAAGGTTGTATTTGTTCTTGAAAAACGTACTCATCTGTTTTGGTTAACCTTAGTTCTGTATCTTTTGCTGTCGTATAAACTTGAAGTGTTTTGTTCTTATAACTTTTAACAGGTGCAACGGTATTAGCCTCTGTATTCTCCTGTTTCACTTTTGATTTAGTTTCTGAACATGACAAAGTTAAGGCTAGAATAAAAATTACTGAATAAGATCTATATTTCATAGTTATTAAGGGTCTGTTATGTTTTCTGCTTTTTATTTTCGGTATTCATGTTTTACCCAATCTATTTCCATTATCCATTCACCTGTCATTGGCGAATCGGTAATTTTGGCAAAATTTAGAATGGCAAACATTGGTTCTGGGTATTTATCTCCTTGACCTACATTACGATATACTTCTTTTCCGTCAACACGATAAACTAAATCGCTTCCTTGCCATTCTACTGAATATTCGTGAAATTCGTTTAAAGTGACTTCAAAATCCTTGCGAAGGCTCCACCAATCTCCTTTATCACATTCACCTAAGTTTTTTATTGCACCTGTTGTAAAGCGATTTTTATGATGATCTCCATGATGCTCAAAAATGTCAATCTCTCCAGAGCCTGTCATCGGCCAGCAAATATTTTCGTTTTCTTCTTGTACGGGTGGTTCATTGTTTCTGGCTCCCAAAAGCCACCATGCAGGGAACATACTAGCTTCACCATTAGCCGATAATTTCAATCGTGCCGTCCATTTACCTTTAATGAACTCTTTTTTATTTTTTGAAGCAATTCGTCCAGCAACATATTTTGTGTCAGGATGCTGTTTCCCATATTTATCTAAATTATCACAGCTATATTTTTTGTCAACCCGAACCACTTTTAATTTTAAGGTTCCGTCGCTAACTTCTCGGGTCCCAAATTCCCCATCAGGAACATAGCAATGTGTTTCATTATTTACCCAAATACGTTGATCCTGCCAGTTATCTGGATTAAAAGTCTCAAATTCATCTAAAAAATCGACTTGCCAAATTTTTGTTTTTTTTATATTTTTATGGACATTTGAGATTTTTTTTGAGTCAATATTTTGGTTAGATTTACAAGAAAAAAGGCTCGTTACTATTAGCGCCACACTTAGCAATTGAGAATGATAAGCTTTCGTCATTATTTATTTTTTTTATTCATAATAAAGTTTTACAATTTCTTATTTCGAGAAATTTCAATCGATTCAAATAGGACATTATCATCATTTAGCCTCAAAATAAATGATCTATTCAAAGCGACCATATTGGACGGAGCCTTTTTTTGTTCCATTAACACCTCTAACCTATTATCAATTTCCTTATCAGTGAAGAAATAGCAATGTGCTTCATAATATTCTATAGCTCTTCACTTAAAGTATTAGCTTCTTATCCATTTCTAATTTTCTTTTTGGATTTTTTAAAAAAATCTTATCGTCATTAATTCACACCAAATTGAAAAACTTGAGAGTCGGATGCATTTCCAATTTCATCGGTTGTTATAATTTTCCAATAATACACCAAGCCCGAAGAAACTTGAACTTCCAAGCTATTGGTGCTTGTATTTCCGGCTTCTGCCACTGGTGGATTTACAGTATCGAGAAGTACTAGATATGATGAAATATCATCATCAATGTCAAGCCCATCCCATTGTAATAAAATACTACCCTGATCAACTGTTGATCCCGCTTGAGGACTAATAGCTTCGGCAGGAAATGGAGGATGACTTTCTAATGAAAGCCCTGCGTTATAGAAACGCCAAACAGTACTTTCCGCAGTTTCATTAGTTCCACTTGCTATAGACTTTACAGACCATGAATATGGTGTCCCTCTTAGAATCCGTATTAAAAACTCATTTGAAAGTGTACTAATATTTCTTGAACTGCCATCGTCTAAATTTATAATCTGCAATATATACGAGCTAGCGTTAGTGGCTTCTTCCCATTGAAATAATACATCTGTCTCGGTATCAGAAACAATAATACCTTCATTACAAACCGCGTTGTTTTCAGGAAAAATTAGTGTTGCCGCCGTTGGAGATTCTACTGTTATATCCATTTCATCATCATCGCTGCATGCCGTTAACACAACTAATAAAAACATGCCTATTGGAATTATATATTTGAATCTATTCATTGCTTGATAATTTTAAAATTATAATTTCTTTGTGATGTTGCGACTTTCAAAATAAAAAATCCGTCTTCTATGCTTGATAAATCAATTTGTAATTCATTATTAAAAGTAGGTATTTCCTTTGAGAGTAATAATTTTCCTGCTAAGTCAAAAATTTCTACGGGTACTTGATCCACATTTAAACCACTTGTTGAAATGAATAACGTATTCTGGACAGGATTGGGATAAACAAGAGGTGTTGTTTCTGTGACTATGGTTTTCTCATAAATACCTTGACAATCTTTATTAGTCTTAACGCTTATATGGTTTATACCATAAGTTAATTGTAACAGAATTTCGTTTTGCTCTGTAATAATCGTTTCATCATTTATATTTATATAATACACTTCACCTCCATCTAAAGAAAGATTCAGATCAAAAGAATTAGAGGCCCTATTCGCGTTAACTATTAATTCATCTGGTTCAATTACAATTATTGTAAAACATTGTTCATAACCTGGCTGACTGTCAATCGTGATACACATAGTATATGTTCCTGCCGATAAATTTTGAAAATTAATCTCTGAATTAAATGTTTCAGTAGCTGTAAAATTTTCAGCCGTCAATGTCACCGTATAATTATAGTTTTCAATTACTGATAGCTGGATTCTTCCATTATTTTCAGATCGACAAGTTTCACTAAAAACAGTTAATTCATAATTCTGTGGAGATAGGTTAAAAATCGTACAACCACTCACATCTACAGTAGTATTCTCTGGTGTATCTGGGCAGGCATCATCATTGTCTAAAACACCGTCGCCATCACTATCAGGAAAATCAAATTCAAACCAATTGAAATTGAATCCACCACTTAGAACTTTCATCCGTAGTTTATGGGGACCTTCCTCAATAAATAGATTATCTGAAACCGTTTCCCAGGTTTGCCATCCATTTGTGATAGGCGTATTCATGACGACTAATTCCGTTTCAACATCATTTTCATCTACGGTATATAAACCAATACTACCTTCGTTGAATCCGGCGACTCTAAATTTAATTCCATATAATGCAGTTTCAGGAACAAATATTGAATAATCTGCGTAATCTCCGGGATCTGTAAAACCAAAGTTTTGACCACCACCTTCATCTGTTGTGTCTTCAAGGTTCATGCCTATCATGAAGTCGTAATCTTCAACTTCAATTAATGTCGGAATGATAAATCGATTTGGACTTACATTATTGATAACTAAATCGGTAAATGTGTTTAATGTTTTATTTGATTCTGACTGTATTGAACTACCAGAATAACTAGCCAAAATTTCATCTCCTATGATGATATAGCTATCTAAATTTATTACAATTACTCTGTCTTTTGAAGGATGAGGTGTCGCTGAAATAATATTTCTATTTTCACCATTTACACTTACTGAAAATTGACCTTCTGTTCCATTTAAAGAACTCTCTAATATAGATTCGCTTAAAGTAACTTCAACTGATTGTTCATCTTGACCTGTTTTTCCATTCAAAGCATTTAGTGAGAGGTTGTTAACACTTCCTGTTAGTTCAAATTCAATACTACTCAGGTTCACAGGAATATCATTGTTAATATGCAATTTTAAACCATGTTCTCCTTGTGGAAGTATAATATCGTCAATTTCATAGGTTATAAATTGTGTCCAGCCCCCTGTTGCACTTACTGTTTGAGTTGGTGTTACTTCCTGGTCATTAATTGACAAGAAAAATTCACCACCTGTTTGTTCGGTTGCCAATCTTACTTTGGCTTTGTAAACGGCAGTCTGGTCTATATCTACTGTATATTTTATCCATTCGCCTTCATTAACGAATCCTACATGAAAACCATTACTATTTATATTGTCTGTATTTCTTTCAATATCTACACCATCATTTCTGTATGACCAGCCACTATTCCAGGCCGTAAAATTACCAGTTGATAAATTATAATCTGCATCAACTGTATCGTAATAAGCGTTGTTGTTTTTACCTAAATCAAAATCGGACAAGTAGACTACACCAGGTATTTCTGTTGGATTGCCATGATAAGGTGCTGTGGCATCAGTTTGAACCTGACGTATGAGCGCATCCGGCACATCTTTTCTAAATCTGCTATTATCTACTAACAGGTTATCAGCCAATTGCATCATAGCATTGAATGCTTCTGTTGGTGTAGGCTGAGGCCCGTTGCCTTGCCAATAGTCTAGAATGGCCTGATAACCAGGATTAATGTCTACAGCGTAGGGGCTATCTATATCTCCGATTTTTCGAAAAGCCCACCAGGCCCAGCCTATATTGTTGTTTTCAAATAAGGAAACTGCATCTGTAAACCAGGTATTAGAATTTTCTCCCGATTCTCCCATCCATAGTGGAACATTATGTGTATCTCTTAAAGGTAAAATCCAATCTAAGTCGTTTTCGTTATTAAAGCTCCAGTATTTATGAAAGCTATACACTAAATTGTCATCCCACGGCGGTGTTAATCCAGTATGGTCATTTGCATATGAATTTCCTTCAATATAAAGGATATGATTGTCTCCAACACCTCTTATACCAGCTGTAATATCTTCATAGATTTCTCTTAACAATGCATTTTGTGGTCCTAAATCCCAATGGGTTTCGTTTATAAGGTCGTACCCACCAATCCATTCGTTGTCTTTGTATCTTTCGGCAATTCTTGTCCATAAAGCCACTAGCTTATCTCTGTTTTCTTGGCTTTCCCATAAGGACGGTTTATCCGCATCATAATCATTAATTTCTGAACCTGCACCTTGTCCTCCTGGTGTAGCGTGCATATCTAAAATAACATAAATATTATGAGGAGCTGACCATTCTAAGACATCATCAATTAATTCAAAACCGGTTTCGAACCAAGTGTTTTCTCCGGGCACAGGCTCTGCCTCAATAGGAAGTGTAAACAGGTTGTAATGCATTGGAATACGAATACTATTAAATCCCCATGCTGCTAAAGAATCTACATCGCGTTGTGTAAAATGGTTTTCTCTCCATTTGGCAAAAAAAGTTTCAGTATTCGCTTCGCCCATTAATTCAATTAACTTTTCTTTGATTTCATGCTGAGCTCCAGCAAAACCGGAGGTTTGCATCATATAGCCTTCCATAATTTGCCAACCTCCGGGACCATACCCTCTTAATAATACGGGGTTTCCGTTTGAGTCGACTATTTCAGTGCCTTGAGCTACAAGACCCTGACACCAAGATGTAAATGGCATAGCAAGAATTGCAAGTAGTACAATAATTTTTTTCATTTTAAATTCTTTTAAATTGAATTAATTTCAACATTTTTAAAGTTATATTTCTAAAAGTTTTACTGGCCATAAAATGACCAGTAAAACAATTTAGAATCTAACACAAATACTTTATGGAGTTCTTAATTGATGTGTAGGTTATTATATCAATTGGTTTTAACGAACGAAACATTATCAATAATGACACCGCCTTCACCAAAAGTGAAACCACCACTTCTAATTACAACGTAATAGGTACCTGCATCAAGGGTTATATTACCATCTGCACCTGTACAATTAGTTGCTGCCATGGAACCGGAATAGGTTACTGTATTGCCGCAATCCCAAGAGTTTACATTTAATACTCTGGTAGCTCCTTGATCAGTACCATAGTCTGTTCCAGACACTGGTGCCTGAGTACCTAACCATACTTCAAACCATAGTTCATTGATATCATTGGTAGTGATATTCATATCTAAAGCATAGTTACCTGCTTCATTAACTTCTACAGCTTGATTTATCCCCACATGAGCTTCATTACCCCATGAACCAGATGGTATATCTGTTACTTCATCAAATACTGCTACACCATTAGCTATAGTGACTACTCCATTGCCAGAACCATTATGTTGAATGATGTTCCATGCTGAATCGTCATCAAAACCTCCATTGGCGATAAGGTTAGGTGCAAATGTTACATTTAACGTAGACTGTGTTGAACCATCACTATTGGTAGCGGTAAGTGTAACCGAATAAATACCTTCATTGGTATAGGTATAGGTTGGGTTTTCTTCCATTGAAGTACCTACACCATCACCAAAATCCCATGCATAACTATCGGCATTACTCGATGCATTGGTAAATTCTACCGTAAGGTCATTTGTAACATTGTAAGAGAAACCCGCAGTTGGTGGAAATAACGGAGAAGTATATTCAACACCAGGAACTAATGGAGTCATCGAAGCATTATCTAGCGATAAGCCAGAACCATAAGCAGAACCACCACCTCGTATCACCAAATAAACTGTACCAGTAAAATCAAACTCTACCAAGCCATTACCTTCACCAACACAGCTAATTTCTGTAAGAGAATTGTCAAAAGCTTCATTGCCACATCCAGCCCAGGTATTTAGACCTAACCGAATTCCTCCGTCAGTATAATCTTGCCCTGCAATCGGAATTGCTGATCCAATATATACCTCATACCAAGAATCTGTAAGTCCATCACCTGATACCTCCATATCAATTTGATAAGGTACATTTGCTTCAACATGTACGGGTTGATAAATTCCTGTCTGTCCATAGTTCCCTCCAGTCCAAACAGCTTTGTCACCAGTAAAGTTGACATCAACACCATCTGAAATCGGCAAAACAGTCCATTCATCACCACCATTAAATTCGCCATTAAGTAATACATTTGGTCCTTCAAAGTCTTCATTGATAACTATAGTTTGTATGCTTTCTGCTGCTCCGCCTCTTGTAAATACTTTAAACCTTACATTGTAATCTCCTGCTCTAAGAAAGACTTTATTGGTTTCATAACCCTCAGCCGATGATCCATCCCCAAAATCCCAGTGCGTGTACCAATTATTATCACTTTCGACAGCACTAAAATTTACAGTGTTTGGATTTTCGGTATCTACACTAAAGATAAATATAGCATCCTCTGCTGTAGGAGCGGGATAAACCACGTCGTCATCATCACAACTTGAAAAGAGCGCAACAGTGCCAATCATTAGAGTGTAGATTATAACTTTTGTTGTTTTCATAATTTATATATTTTAATTTTATTAATTATCCTACATAAACTTTTATAAAAGTTTAATAACCAGGATTTTCTATAAGATTTGTATTGTTGTTTCTTCTATCTTGTCCAATTGGCATGTAGTAGTGTCTTTCAAAGAAATTCGTCTGTTGAGGTTCTGCATCAAAAGTTTCGTAGGTAAAGGACTCTTCACCAGCTGCATTAATATGTCTTAAGGTTCTCACGCCTTGAACTTGAATACTTAATGCTTCTTCTGCAATTCTCCATCTTCGCACATCCCAGTACCGGTGGTCTTCAAAAGCCAGTTCTAATTTCCTCTCGTTTCTTAGTCTGTCTCTCAATTCATCACCGGAGAATGGTTCCAGACGAAGATTTTGAATTAATCCAGCTCTTGTTCTTATAGGTTCTACAAAATCTCTTGCCAGACCTTCATTACCAAGTTCAAAGGCAGCCTCGGCAGCATTAAGATAAATTTCACCTAATCTGAAAATAATACAATCTTGTCCTGAATAATATTGAGGAATAAACAAAGGGTTCGAGCCATCTTCAAGGTATTTTCTAACATAAAAGCCGGTTTTGGTTGCATCAGGATGAATACCAATTCCATCTTTTCCTACACCTGTGCCGCTTCCTGTATCGATTTCCCCGTTTATTTCAGTTCCATACCATATTTCTACGGGTGAGCCCTGAAACATATCGTTGTTGGTTATAATAGTTGCTTTAAGTCGTGGGTCTCTATTATCCCAGGGGTTATTTTCATCGAAGCCTGAGCCAGGTTCATTAGGAAGCAAACCAGTGCTTAATACTTCATAACTATCAATAAACTGTTTTGTAGGAGACATGCTTGAGCCCCAATCTAATCTGTAGCTGTAAGGTACATTTCGCAGGTCATAAGAATGTCCTTTTTCAAAAGGTATCCACTTTTTTGTAAAAATGGCTTCTACGCCAGATTCATCTAAGAAAAGTCTGGTGTAATTTTCAGTAGGATCTGTATATTGATTAAAAATAGAATGTCCTGAATTTTCTATAACAGTCTGTGAAGCGTTTAAGGCGATTTGATAATATGATTCTGCATCAGAAACAGGAACTCCGACAATGCCATCCAATTGAACACTACCGTATTTTGCAATACTTCCAGCGTATAAAGCAGCTCTGGATTCCAATGCTTTAGCAGCCCATTTGGTAGCCCTGCCTTCTTGAGTTGGCCAATTTTCAGGAAGTACTTCAAAAGCAGCCTGTGCATCCGCTAGTATCTGGTCATATACATCTTTCTCTGTATTTCTGTCAGGAAATAATTCCTCTTCCGGAGTAGTTTCAGGGTTTTGTGCTTCAAGAATTATAGGAACACCACCATAACGTTTTACCATTTCAAAATAGCAAAATGCTCTTAAGTAATACATTTCACCCAAACGGTTGTTTCGTTCTTCATCTGACAGTACATTTTCAGGAATTTCTTCAAGGTTTTCGATTGAATAATTGATCTTCCATAAGTTAAAGTAACCCCACCAGTCTAATGGCCATGAGTTATTTGCTGTTCCCCAATTACCAGGTCTGAAAGAATTTGTTGCAGGTGTCCAGGAATAGGTGCTTCTAGCTAAATCACTCAGGGCGTCACGATGGGCTCCGCCACCGGCTCCACCACCGAAGTCTTTAAGATAGTCCCATGGCATATTTTCATAAATTTGAAAGAAGTAAGTATCCATTAAAGCTTTGTCATCCCAAACATCTGCCTCCGTAACTCGGTCCAAAGGCGGTTCATTAAGATAATCTTCGCACCCTGAAAAAATAAATACTGAAAAGATTAAGATTAAGGTTTTAAATTTCATAGTTTGAATTTTTTTAAAATGATAAATTGATTCCAAATGTAAAGGACTTGGTTTGCGGGTAATACCACCCTACACCGGAAGTACTTTGTGGATCTATATCTTCATCATAAGTTGTAAATACGTGTAGATTAGTGCCTGTTACAAACATTGAAAACTCATTAAATCCACATTTCTGACTAATTTTCGGAGGTAACGTATAACTTAGGTTTACATTTCTAATTCTTAAGTGATTCCCACTTCTCATCCAAAAATCAGAATATCTGTTATTGTTTTCATTAAAACCACCGTCTGTTATTCTTGGGTAAGCTGCTCCGGTATTTTCAGGTGTCCAGTAATCCATTTGGTAATCGTACCCATTAAATCCGTTTCTTAATGGACTTTGAGCTTCACCATCTATGTAAATATCATAGCCTGCAGCACCTGTAAGCAAAACAGCCAGATTCCATCTTTTATATTGCGCATTTAAATTGAGCGAGTAATTTATAGCAGGCCTATCGCCATCTCCAAACACTTTTTGATCACGAACATCTATTATGCCATCATCGTTAAGATCCTGAAATCTTACATCGCCAGGTTGAAGACTTGCATTATTATTGTTGTCTTGTATGGCCCAGGTATCTATTTCCTCCTGAGATTGAAAAAGCCCTTGAGAAATATAACCTCTTCTCAGGTTGGTGAATCCACCTGTAATAGTCAGATTTTCCCTCATGAATGGATCTTCCTGAAAGTTTTCATCTATAAAGACAGCTTTTTCTCTTGATCTTGAGAAATTGAATATAGCGCCTAATTTAAAATCATCTGTAATTTGTTTGTTGTAGTTTAAAGAAAACTCAAATCCTTCATTAGAAAACTCGTATAAATTTTCGGCGGCTATAGAAACGCCTAAGGTACTTGGAACACTCGCAGATGCAAATGCCAGAACATCTTCTCTTTTTCTGTAGAAGTAATCAAAAGAAAATTGAAGATCTCCATTTAAAAATCTCGCATCTAAACCAACATTATATGTCGTGTTAGTTTCCCAGGTGATATCTCTATTGGCCAAGGCTGTATTATCTATAGTGGGAACTGCACCGTCTCCAACCACATAGAAAAAGCTGTAATTAAACCCACTTAACCATTGGTAGGCAGCGGTATTATCATTTCCTGCGGTTCCTATGGAACCTCTTAATTTTAGATTTTGAACTGCATTTTTAAGAGGTTCAAAAAATCCTTCTTCAGACAATCGCCATCCTGCAGAAACTGAAGGGAAGAAACCCCATTCATTTCCTGGAGCAAACCGAGAAGAACCGTCGTATCTAAATGAAGTCTCAAAAAAATACTTTGCTTTGTAATCATAACTAAATCGACCAACATAACCGATTCTATTTTCTCTAAACTCGCTTCCGTCCGCACCCTGATTCTGGAGTGACCCTGCATACAACTGATCTATTGCACTAGACTGAAAATCCTGACGTCTACCTGAAAAATTTTCACCTTGTATTTGTTGGATCTCTGCGAGAAGAAGGCCGGAAATACTGTGTTGGTTAAACGTACGATCATAATTTATAGATGGTCGCAGTACGTAGAAATTACTATAATTTGTAGATTGTTCTAAAATAGTTTCGCTAAATGCCCCTTCTGGAATAGCAGTAAATGAATCGTACTGACCAGTTTCACGATTAAGAGTAAAAAGTTCATAGCCTTTACCCCAGTCCTTATTAAAAGAGGTATCGTATATTAATGAGGCAAAAGTTTTTAAACTCAGGCCTTCAACTTGGTTGATGTCCCATTGTAATGATAATTTTGCATCGATATTATTGTTGATTGAACGAAAATAACCAGCATTGAAATCCCTCATACCTTCTTGTATATGGTTTGGACTAAAGCTTGGTTTTACAGGTGTGCCATCAGGATAATAAGCTAAATCGACTGGTAATGCTCGACTAAGTTCTCTAAAGATATCAAATGCAGAGTAAGCGGGCGCCTCATTTTTTCTTCGTCTGGCAGCCAAGTTCAAACTGACGTTTAAATTATCAGTTACATCAGCAGATATGTTAGATCGTATGTTATACTGTTGGAATGACAGTGCATCTGTGCTGTAATTTGACCCTTGATCTATGAAGCCGGCAGACATAAAATATTTAACTTTTTCAGTACCTCCAGATAAATTAAGATTATGGCGTTGCTGAAAGGCCCATTCATCTAAGACCAGATCTCTCCAATCTGTATCCGGGAAATTTAAAGGGTCAGATCCTGTTCTGAAAGCTTCAATTTCTTCCTCTGTATAAAACGGATTCTGGTTAGCATTTCTCAAACCCTCATTTAAAACCTGTGCGTATTGTGCAGAATTTAAGAAATCAGGATAAGCTGTAAAGGTTGAAGAAGTAAACTGATTGTTATAGGTTAATTTAGGTTTTCCTATTTTACCTTTTCTTGTTGTTATCAATACCACACCATTACCACCTTGAACTCCATATACTGAAGCAGCAGCAGCATCCTTTAAAATTGTGATATCTTCAATTTCGTTTGGGTCTAATTGATTGAGATCACCTGGAGCACCATCTACAATGACTAATGCATTACCAAAGTTCCGAATTTCAAAAGAAGACCCGCTAAAACCCGGTTCACCAGTCGTTTGTCTTACAAAAAGTCCCGACGCCAACCCCTCTAGAGCATTACTGACTTGTGGAACAGGAAGTTTTCTTAACTCGTCGCTATCAACACTTGATATTGCAGAAATGACTTTTCGTTTTGACTTTTCACCATAACCTATAACCACAACTTCATTAAGACTATTAGTATCTTCTAAAAGCTTAATTTCTAAATTAGTTTGATTAGTTATTAATATTTCTTGGGTAACATAACCAAGGTACGAAACAACTAATACCTCTCCGGAAACAATTTCAATAGAAAAATTTCCATCTAAGTCTGTTTGTGTACCACTACTTGTTCCCTTAATAATTACATTTGCTCCCGGTAAAGGCAAATTGCCTTTATCAGTCACTTTTCCTGTAACTTGACCTTGAACTACTCCAATAAAACTAAAGCACATAAATAAGGCTAAAGTTAGAATAGAGGTTTTTCCCCAATATTTCAAACAATTAAAAAACATTGTTTTTTTCATAAATTTAGTATAGTTAATATTCTTGAACTGTTTAGCTATTTAATATAATAAGACTAAAGAAAGAAGAACCTTCCTGTAGTGTGTTCTTATGAACTTGCTATTAAAGCTTAATCAGTTTTATAGTTTGTATCCCAAATTCTGTACTAATTTTGGTGATATAAATACCAGAATTTAAGTTTGAGGCATCAACTTCAGCCGATAAACCATTTGGACGTAAATCAAGTACCCTTTTACCTAATATGTTAAATACCTCTATTGAATTAATAACTTGATTATTAGTCGAAATATTCCAAGTATCTGTTGTTGGGTTAGGGTATGTTGATAAGCCTGCTATCTGGAAACCTTTAGTACTTAGAGAAGCAAATTCACCTAAAATAAAGTCGTCAATCTGAAAAGTATTGAGGTTTGGATCTGTAACTACATCAGAATTTACCTGAATGTCTAAAAACACAGCAACTTCTGTATTTGCAACAGAATTTACACCCGTAAAGTCAAAAATGAGTTCTTGCCAAACATTTGGTGTAGTATAATCAACAGTAGCTTCTGCTGCAGTACCACCATTTTCAATTTTTACAGTTACAGGTAAAGCTCTAGGGCCTTTTACTTTTAAACTTACCCCTTTATCACCCGATGAAAGATCGATACCAATAGAATTTTGAAAATATACTTTTGAAAACCAGTCGTCATTAACACCTGAAATTTCTGCAACTTCGGTAGAAGTATTAATACCATCTGTCACGGTGTTGGTCGCATCTTCATTTATGATTAGATTAGAAGTTTGAAGGCTTGTTGGTGCAACAAAATTAAAATTGAAATCTGAAGTCATCCCGGTCGGAGCAGAGGAGGCAATGAGGTTGAAATTATCTAACTCGACTCCCGATGTTCCAAAATTTGAACCACCCGATCTAAAGAGCAAATAATAAGTACCACTATTTGGGACAAAAAATAATCCCGGATTGGTAGCATCACAAGCAGCAGCGACTGCACCACCAGAATACGTTTGAGTACAATCCCATGCGTTATAGGCCTTAATAACTTGCAGGTCTCCAAAGTATTCTACATTTTGAACCGGTTCAGAGGCGCCAAGATATACCTCCCCCCATATTTCATTGATGCTATCAAAGTCCATATCCATGTCAAATTGATACCAGCCTGCAGATAAAGATACACTAGTATAAAATCCCATATGGATCCATGCGCCATCTGTACCGTCAATTTTTCCCACTGTTACAACGCCATTTGCAAAATCAACTGAACCATTTGTACTATCAGTTCCATATTGATTGACTACAGTCCAACCCGAGGCATCATCAAACGTTCCGTTTGTAATAAGGTTTTGAGCAAACCCAAAAGTGGTAACAAATACCACAAATAATCGTAGAGGAATTTTTTTCATAATGTTTAGTTTTTAGTTAATTAAGTATATAAATACATCAAAATAGTATTTGTTTTACTTTTCTCTTTAAAATATATTTGCTTGTATAAGCTTTAAGGATTAATTATTTACGATCATTTAATTAAGAACTATACGAGTTAAGTTGATGTATTAAATGACGTATCAAATATGTGTCATAACAGAGAATATTCCTATATAAGTATATCTACAAAAATTCTAAATTAGCATTTAGAAACCTCTACAAAACCTCTACCTCAATTTATTAAAACCCTGATCAAGAGCGATAAAAAAACTAAAAAGATTGAATATAGTTTGTTAAGCTAGCATCTTTAGGTAAATTGAGTTTTTTACGAAGACGCCAACGACCTTGTTCCACACTACTTACGGATATATTCATTAATGAAGCTATTTCTTTAGAAGAAAGATTTAATTTTAAATAAGCACTTAATTTAATTTCATTAGAAGACAAATTAGGATGATTTTTTCTTAGCTTCTCAAAAAAATCAGCATGTGCATTTCTAAAGTGAAGTTCAAAAGTTAGCCAATCGTCTTTATCTACAAGATGATTGTTTATTTTCTTAATTACTTTTTTGATAGGAGAACGCAGGGAACTATTTAAAACATCTTTGTCAATCTTTTTAATATCCTTTACTAATTCGGTAAGTAGTTCGTTCTTTTTAATATTATTTAATGTAGAAGACGCTAGCTCAGAATTCTTCTTTTTTATTTCAAAGCTTAAATTTTCCTCTTTTAATTTAAGCATTTTTCTTTCGGCTTCTAATCTATCTAATTTAAATTTATCTTCTTGTTGTTGTCTTTTTTCTGCTTCTTCTTTTTTTAAAGCTGCTATTTTCTTTTTAGATTTTGCTTTAAAATAGCTTCTATATAACATATTAAGGAGCAATATGAAAAGTGCATATATAACAAAGGCCATATTTGTTAAATACCATGGAGGCCTTACATAAAAGGCTCTGGTAATAGTAGTTGAGAACATTTGATTTTCTCCTCTAGTACGCAGCTCTAATAGATAATTCCCTGATGAAAGCCCTGGAAAACTTAACTCTGACGTATAATCCAATTTGGACCAATCATCTGAATGCCCTTTAAGTCTATATTGAATCTTTTGAGAACTAGACAAAGGCATTTTGGGGAATGCTAAACCAATTTTTATAAAATTGTGTTTGTAGGATATTCCTAATTCTTTTTCATTATTAATTGGAGCTAAAATGGTATCTGATGTTCCTATTAAGCGAATATAACTTATTTCTGGAGGCATATTAACAGTAGTACCAATATCTTGTTTGTTAATAGTATGAAAAAGCATACCTTCATTGAAACCTATTCCATAAGTTGAATCATTTAATTTGCTAAACCTATTAAAATCATTTAAATGTTTGTTCCTTATTGAATAAAAAGGTTGGTTTATCGTTGCAAATTTATTCCCATTACGTAAAATATAACCTAAAGATCTCGGGGTTGAGTACCAAAACATATTTTCATTTTGAGTAATAATATTTACTTCTTTTAAATCTTTGAAAACCTTAGATATATAATTAGCGGTTACAAAAGTATTATCAATGGGGTCATAATTAAAAAACCCCTTTGGGTTATGAAATACAATATCATTATCAATCTTACTTAAATAAGCGTAGGTATCTACAAATTCATTATCAATACCATAAAAATCTACTTTGCGAAGTATCTGCCCATCATCAGACAAGTCTAACCTATAATAGCCCTTTGAAGGATGCGCTACCCATAAAAATCCATACTTATCAAACTCCATAAAACGGGAAGACTCACCGTAGTTTTGCCATTTGGTAATAAACACCCATGCGTTATTTATACGCTTGAATACACTTATTCCAGAATAAAAACCAACATACATTAAGTCATTATGTATTGGGTGTTTTCTAAATATCCATGCTCCTCCGTCTATATGTAAGGTTTCTAATTTCTTATTTTTAACTACTGATATTCCTTCATGCGTCCCCACTAAAATTTGACTATCTACCTCATCGATAGTCCAAATTTGACCCACATCCTTATCTATTAGTTTTGGAATTGATTTTTGATTTTCCCAGTTCTTAACGAATAAACCTTGATTAGTTCCCAAATACAACAAAGAATCCTTTAAAAAACTTGTATAAACCGTTCCAAACTCTCCTTCAGTATCCAAGAGATAGCTTGTGTTACTGTTTGTTTGAACATAGCTAAGGCCATTGTCCATTCCTAGCCATAGGTTATTATTTACGTCAGTAAAAACTTTTCTAATACCGTTTTTTGATATACCGTCATTCTTATCAATCTGTAAAAGAACTTCTCCATCTTTCGAAATGATATAAACACCATTCCTCACAGTACCAATTATGAGTTTATCATCCTCAAATTTTTGAACATCATTTACCAAGTGTTTTTCCAGTAAAGCGTTTACTTCCCAGTCATTTTTTCTTAATTTTCCGTTGTCTAAAGTCCAAACACCTTTATTCTTTGTCATAATAAGAAGTTTATTAGGAGCATTTACAAAAACACCTCTAATATGAAATTGTTCAGGATCAGTACTATCTATTTGAATTAATTTTTTATAATTTATTTCGAATAGTCCACTATGGTCTTGTATAAAAGCACGATTTTCAGATGAAAATAACTCATTGAACCCTCTTATAGCACCCACTGATTCTATAGCAGACGTTTTGGGATCATAAATATATATTTGTTGCCAAGTTTGAAACAAAATCTTCCCATTAATTTCAACTATTTTATAAAAAATAGGTAATAACGTATCATCTTTTTTTGGCTGCTTAAAAAACAAACTAGTATACTCCAAAACACCTTTGCTATTTTTAGACCAATAACCAAAACCACCATGTCCTCCTGTGTATATATGCTTGTCATCTTTGTGAAAAACAGATCGCAAATCTGATTCTACACCATAACTATATTTTTTCCAACGTACACCATCAAATACCAATAAGGCTCCAGAAGTAGCAAAATACATTTCACCATTGCCACCTTGCGAAATGTCATAAATTGTTAAATTGCTATTTGTTTCTTCTTCAGTGAAATTTTTAATAAAGGGAATTCCAGGGGTATTTGATATTTGAGCAAATATTGAGTTGCAAACAATTATTAAAAAAAGATAAATTAATATTCTATTTATGTTATTCACTAATTTCAAATTGACAATTATTTAAATAAAATTCTTTTACAATTAAACAAAGTACCATTCATATATGATGATTAACGATATAACGCTAATCTGAAATCTAAATGAATTAACCGATAGTTTTATGAACTAATTCCATGTATTTTTTTTGAATACCCTCAGTAACTTTTAATTTGTCTTGATTAAATCCTGCTTCGGCTATCGATAGCATTTCTGCGTTTTGCATTCTCAAATTTTTATCGCTCCATAAAATGATTTCTGTAATAATAGGAGCTAACTCAATGCCTTTTTCTGTCAATAAATAGATGTTTTCTTTTTGATTGTCAGGTAATTTCTGTTTTGTAATAAGTTCGTTTACTTCCAACCACTTCAAACGAGAAGATAAAATTCCGGGGGCTATCTTTTCAGGAGAAGACGAAAAGTCTTTGAAAGTTCTCTTTCCTTGAAGCAGCATATCTCTTACTATTAGCAAAGACCATTTATCCCCAACAATATCTAACATAGAAGCTATAGGACAACCAGACCTAAAAATATTTTTCATTTTTACTATTAATTTGGTAGTAATTATTATTTCAATTACTTTCGCTACTATTTTAATAGTAAAAATACTAATTTATCATGAAAGACACAAAACAAATCGTACTAATTACAGGCGGAAGCTCAGGAATTGGACTTGCACTCGCAAAAAAGTTTATGGAAAACGAAAATACCGTAGTTATTACAGGTCGTAATCTTTCCAAACTAGAAACTGTACAAAAAGAGTTTCCAAACATTCATATATTTCAAAGTGATGTAACAGATGATGCAGAAGTAAGAATGTTGGTAGATGATGTTGAAGAAAAATTAGGTGGCATTGACATTCTAATCAACAATGCGGGCATAATGAATTTGGTTGATGCAGGAAACGAAAGCAATGACTTGCAAAAACAAATGCAAGAAATTGAAATTAACTACAATTCACCCATTCGAGTATTGCACTACTTTTTACCCCAACTCAAAAAAAGTAAAAATGCCGTTTTGGTGAATACTTCTTCGGGATTGGCTTATGTACCATTTGCACAAGCTCCAGTCTATTCAGGTACAAAATCAGCACTACATTTTTGGACAAAAGGAATCCGACCGCAATTGAAACCACATAATATAAAAGTGGTTGAACTCATGCCACCTGTTGTAGACACCCCAATCTTTGATAATGTTGGTTCTCCAGAAGAGAGCAATTTTAAACCAATGCCTCCTGAAAAATTAGCCAATCTATTTTGGAAAGATTTCATGAATGGAAAAGAAGAAATAACACCTGGGCTTTCTAATCAACTAAAATTGATGAGCAGACTGGCTCCAAAATTCATATTTAAACAATTGAACAGAGAGCCAATTCCAAGTATATAATCAATGAAAAATACAATCTCTGTCATTGCGATAATTGCCATAGGAGGATTTGCAGGCAATATGCTCAATATCGGTTTAAGTCACGCTATGTATTGGCAGTCGCTTGACCCAATAGAATTTATGAAATTCTTTGCCGTAGATTTCTCAATGCTATTAGTTCCAACGGCATTAACGCTTTTACCTGCTTGGCTGGGCAGTCTTATTGTATTTTCAAAAAGCGAAAGGAAATCGGAAGGCAGAGAATATTGGCTTTATGCTTTCATTGGTTTAACAATTACAATCGTTCAAACTTCCATTTATCATTTACCGATGAACTTGGATTTTATGGCAATAAAATATGATGCTGTAACAGCTAAAAGCAAACTAAATGGTTGGGTTATTTCTCATTGGATAAGAATAGCTATTGCAATTATTTCAGGCGTTTATGCTATCAAAGGGATTCAAAACTCGAATTTAAATCAATAAAATATGAAATGGAGTGTAGATAATATGCCTAAAAATCTGAAAGGCAAAATATTTTTAATTACCGGTACCAGTTCTGGAATTGGCACTGTAATGGCTTCAGAACTTCTGAAAAGAGAAGCAACGGTAATTACTGGAAATAGAAATTTGGATAAAGCCAAAAAAGCCCTTCAGGCTGTTGAAAACAACAGTGAAACCATGGGCAATTTTATCAATCTAAAATTGGATGTTTCTTCATTAAAATCAGTAAAACAGTTTGCTCAAAAAATAAACGAAACGGCTGAAATTACACATATAGATGGCATGATACTAAATGCAGGTATTATGGCAAATCCTGAAAGAAAAGTATCTACAGATGGGTTTGAAATGCAAATGGCCACCAATGTTTTGGGACATCATTTATTAACTTCTTTAGTATTACCCAAAATAGCACATGCTCATCATTCTGTTATCGTGTCAACAAGTTCTTCGGCAAGCTCAGTTCCCAAAGACCTAAAAGCATGGGATGATTTAAATGCCGAAAAAAAATACGACCCTTGGGAAGTATATGGCGTTAGTAAAATGGCAGCGTATCACTTTAGAGATGGATTACGAAAAGTACTAAAAAAACGAGGGTTAAGCGATAAAATAAAAGTTATTTCTACCCATCCCGGTTTGACTTCTACACCACTTTTTGATGATTCGGCAGGCGTTTTTGGTAAAGTTTTCAGAAACATGAAAAGTTGGTTTATGATGAAACCAGAGCAAGGTGCATTAAATTCTTTACGAGCCATATTAGACCCAACCATGGCTGATGGCAGTTTTATTGGCCCCAGCGGTCTTACAGGTTTTAATGGCTATCCAAAACCAAGAAAAGAATACAACCCCAAGATGTCACTTAACCCAATTTTAAGACAAAAACTTTGGGATTTTAGTAATAAATCTACAGGAGCGAACTGGAAAATTTAGATTAAAAAACAAAAATCAATTCTAAACATAAAAAATGGACAATTTTACAATTATCAACTTACAAGCCTTAACAGGCACAGTAGCAATTATTTTAGCTTTTAGATGGTGGGTAAAACCACGCATTGCAAACTTGTCTATTCAAGATGCACTCTTGCCATTTGTGTTCCTAAACACCTTTCGGTATTTAGGTTTGTCGTTTATGGCAAAGGAGCAATTTTATGATGGTTTTCCAACTGAATTTTTAACTACAGTCGGGTTACTCGATTTTACTACAGCTATTTTAGCTATTATAACCGCAATTGCTCTAAAAAACAAATGGAGTTTTGCCATTCTATTAGTTTGGATTTTCAATATTGTAGGATTTGGCGATTTAATTACCGCTTTTCCTCAATTTTTCGGATTAGAGCTTTATAATCATAATCTTGGCACCATTTGGTTGGTGTTTGTTACATATGGTTTAGCCGCTTTTTTAAGCCATATCTACATATTTATCAGACTTTTCAAAAACCTTAAAAAGAAATAAACTTGGACTGACAGCAAGAAAAACTACAGCCAACAAGGGTAACCGTTGCACAACGCGCTAAAAATTTATGTCCAAAACACATTTAAGCCCTTTTTAGGGCTTTTTTAATTTTTTATATCTGCCATTTAGTTAAATTTTGGCTGGCGCAAATTGATGATTATTAGGTATTGGAGTCCATTTATTTTAGAAAATATAAGACCAAGTGCTTTTGCCTTGGTTTTTGACAGTTTCTGTGTAAACTTCAAGTACTTTTTAAGGTTGTATGCCATGGCTGCTAAATGCATGACCTTATTTGCCTGTTTTATTCCTATGGTATTTATTTTCCTTAAACCCATAAATTGGGTGAGTGTTCCAAAAACGGGTTCTACCGTACTTTGTCGTTTGCCTTTCATATAGCTTCCTTGAGGACTATTTACACGTTTAATATTACGCTGATATTCTGCTTTGTAATACGTTACAGAAAACTTTTTCTCTTTGGCTGTTTTACCCAAACAGCGCAACTTTATTGGGCAGTCCTTACATTGATGTGTTGTGCCGCGATATTCCTTTTTTAAGGTTCCTGTACGATAATCATTAAACACTTTTTTAAAGGGAATAATCTCGCCTTGAGAACAAACATA
>CBFHJN010000012.1:0-24873 GCA_965655805.1 Flavobacteriaceae bacterium | reverse complement strand
TCATCCAATTTCTATGCATGGTACCTTTAAAACTACCTGAATCTTCCGGAATTTCTCCATATTGTAGAATTTCGGTTCGAAGTTCTTTAGCAAATTGACTACGTTCAGTAGCGCGACGTTTAAAGAACATTTTTATTTCAGGGTTGTCAACGTTATTCATGGCGTTGATGTAACCTTTTTCAGCATCATAATTCTTGATTAGTAATTCGTTTAATTTGTTTGAAATTTCTTCTGTGAACTTCATCATAATATCTCTGTCATTTAAATTTCAATAGTTTTTTTATAGATGCGTATTGTTTCACATCTACTTTAATATAACAGTTTCATATGCTGAAGTCAAGCATATCAAGCAAAATCTCTGAAATTTTAGCTGTTTTTAACAAAAAACGCAACTAAAAAGCTGCGTTTGTTAATTTTTTTATGAGAATTTCCTTACATATCATCGAGGTAATCTGGTATACCATCAAGATCCGTGTCATCATTAGTTACATCGCCATCGCCATCAGCATCCTCGTCTATGGTTAAAATACCATCACCATCATCATCATTGTCTAAATAATTTTTAATAGAATCACCATCAGTGTCTTCGTCTAATACATCGCCATTCCCATTTGTATCTTCAAATTTAGTAGCTAGAGAATCACCATCATCATCATCATCCAAATAATTTGGTGTTCCATCACCATCTGTATCGTCATTCATAACATTACCATCCAAATCAACATCTTCACTTAACGTTGCTAGAGAGTCACCATCATCGTCATAATCTAAATAATTAGGTGTACCATCGCCATCTGTATCATCATTATTAGGATTTCCATCGTTGTTTAAATCTTCATTTATAGAAAGAATTCCATCCTCATCGTCATCATTACAAAAAAGAGTATCTATAATTGCTTGAATAGTCCCAGTCGAATCTATGCAGGCATCTTGCTGATTAATTAATGCTTGTCTGTACGCATTGCAGTTTGCCGAATAATCATCAGAAGTAGTCGGTGTAGCTAAATAAAGCTCTTTGGCTATTTCCACTTGAGCCAAAGCTTCATCACATGCTATAATATTTGGTCCAGCTCCGGCAGGAAGCGGTAAATCGAAAAACACACCTTCACTAAAGTTGACTGTTTTTAATCCTGAAGTGGCATACGCATTAAAATAAAACTCACCAGAAACGGTATTATTTGCTGAATCATATCGTGAAATGGTAATTAAGCCGTCTGGAGGATAAACACTAAAATCTGGATCGGGCTCATTATTTGTTGAATAGTTTACGTCATCTACATCTATAAATTCTGCCGAGCTGGCATTTCCAACTCCCAAAGTATAACTACCAATTGCCAATTCGGAAACATGCAAGGTAACAGACTCAAAATTATCACCACCAGTAATAACTAATGTGCCAGAATCATTAAAACTAGCATTATAAAATAAAGCTTTCCAACGGTTACCATCTTTCTTACCTTGAAGTGCTGGTGAATTAAATTCAATTTCGTCACCACAACTAAAAACAGTTACAAACGCTAGGGCTAAAACAAATAATTTTTTCATAATTTTATGTTTATTCTACTAAAATGAGAACTCAAAAATAGAATAAAAATTATAAGAAATAGAATTTTCTATAACTATTTAAATTTCAAAAAAATATAGTATATTTGCACCCTTATTAATAATCGAGGTCGCGAACCTCACTAATTAATTTTTATGTCAGTTAAAATTAGATTACAAAGACACGGTAAAAAAGGAAAACCTTATTACTGGATCGTAGCAGCTGATGCACGAGCAAAAAGAGATGGTAAATACCTAGAGAAAATAGGTTCTTACAATCCAAACACAAATCCAGCAACTATTGAATTAGATATTGATGGTGCAGTTAAGTGGTTACAGAATGGTGCACAACCAACTGATACAGCTAAAGGCATTTTATCTTACAAAGGTGCTTTGATGAAAAACCACCTTGCAGGAGGTGTTAGAAAAGGTGCTTTAACCGAAGAGCAAGCAGAGGCTAAATTCACTGCTTGGTTAGAAGAGAAAGCAAGTAAAGTAGAAGCTAAATCGCAAGGTTTAACAGCTGCTCAAGCAGAAGCAAAAGCCAAAGCATTAGAAGCTGAAAAGGCAACTAATGAAGCGCGTATTGCTGCCAACACACCAGTAGTAGAAGAAGAAGTTGCTGAAGAAGCAGCGACTGAAGATGCGCCTGTTGCTGAAGCAGATGCTTCAAAAGAAGAAGAATAAAAAACAAATTTTTTTATACTTTTGAACCCAGACTGCAATAGTCTGGGTTTTTTATATCTACATATGTCACATCATGAAAAAAAAAGATTGTTTTTATTTAGGAAAAATAGTGTCTAAATATAGTTTTAAAGGGGAATTGCTGATAAAACTAGATACAGACGAACCCGATTTGTACGAAAACCTGGATGCCATGTTTGTAGATTTACGCAATAACTTGGTGCCTTTTTTTATAGAATCCTCGCAATTACATAAATCGGATTTACTTCGTGTCCGTTTTGAAGATGTCGATACAGAAGCAGATGCAGATGCACTTATAAAATGTGACATTTATTTACCGCTCGATTTACTTCCAAAGTTAGAAGGAAACAAATTTTACTACCATGAAATTATTGGCTTCAAGGTTACTGATGTTCACTTTGGACCTGTAGGAATTATTGCATCAGTAAACGATTCCACAGCTCAAGCGCTATTTGAGATTGACAGAGACGGTACTGAAATATTAATTCCAATGAATGACGAATTTATTGTGAAAGTAGATAAAGGCACAAAAGAAATTACATTGAACGTGCCTGACGGTTTGATTGATTTGTATTTAGAAGAGTAAATTTTAAAGTCAAAAATTACATCCTAAATCCTTCCCGAAGGAAAGGACTTCAAATTTATGAACAAGCCATTCAAATTCAAACAATTCACTATTCACCAAGAGCGTTGCGCCATGAAAATTGGTACAGATGCTGTTTTACTTGGCGCTTGGACATCTTTAGAATCAAATCCTTATGCTATTCTAGATATTGGTGCAGGAACTGGGGTTTTAGCATTAATGTTAGCACAGCGAAGTGCGGCCGATGTCATTGATGCTATTGAAATTGATGACGAAGCTTACGAACAATGTGTGGATAATTTTGAAAGTTCTGAATGGGCTGATAGATTATTTTGTTATCATGCTTCTTTAGATGAATTCGCGCATGAAATTGATGAGCAATACGATCTTATAATTTCCAATCCTCCATTTTATTCAGAAGATTACAAATCGGAGAACGCCAAACGCGACATAGCGAGATTTCAAGATGCCATGCCTTTTCGGCACTTAATAGAAAGTGTCTCAAAATTACTATCACTAGAAGGCGTGTTTTCAGTAATTATTCCATTTACTGAAGAAAAGAATTTTATCGTTTTAGCATCTAAAGAACAGCTATATCCAAAGCGTATTTTACGTGTAAAAGGTACGCCATCATCCGATTTTAAAAGGAGTTTAATAGAATTTTCATCGCTTGAACTAAAAGCAGATATTTCGGAACTCATTATTGAAATAACACGCCACGAGTATACACAGGATTATATAGCATTAACAAAGGATTTTTATTTCAAAATGTAATAATTGGTTTCCATTTCAAAAGTCGTCGGAACATAAAATTTCATATCGTAATATAGCTTAAACCATCATCTTTTTATTTACAGTCTGATTATTTATAATACTAAAAGTTATTATTAGTCAATTTTTAATGTAGCTTTATAGTGTTAAATCTTATAATTCTTTCATCTTTTGAGTACTTCAAAATTAGACATATCCGCACAGAAGCAAATCAAAATACTCTTCCTTGTTGGTGGAATTTTGACCTTGTTATATTTTGGACAAAGCCTAATTATGCCGCTTTTAGTTGCTGCCATAATTGCTATTATACTAGATCTTCCTGTCAAGATTATGAAAAATTGGGGTCTCCCAAATTGGTTAGCTATAAGTCTAGCCATTTTAATGATGCTCATTGTTTTTTCATTGCTCTTTTGGCTATTAAGTTCCCAAATAAACACCATGGCTGAAGACTGGCCAACCATGAAAGAAAAAGCCACTGAAAAACTGAATTTATTTTCAGAATGGGCTAATAATCAGTTGAGTTGGGACTATAAAGACTATATTGAAAATAATAAAAAATTGGTACAGAGAGCCGAAGGTCTAGCCGGTTCATTTCTATCGTCATTAATGAATTTACTTTCACAATCTTTAATCATTTTCGTTTATATTATATTGTTTTTAATGCAAAAACAACAGTTTATTAAATTCTTCACAAAGTTATTTTCTAATAAAAAATCTATAAGCTCTCTTTTAGTAGAATCAGCAAAAATCACTAAAAAATACTTCGTTGGTAAAGGAAAAATTATGGTATTTCTATTTGGCATATATTACATTGGGTTTTTAATAGGTTCGGTTCCGTACGCCCTGTTTTTAGCACTGTTTGCAGCGTTATTTTCTATCATCCCATATATTGGAAATGTTATTGGAGGTGGCGTTGCTGTAATTCTTTCTTATTTATACGCAGGTTCCACACCTGCTCTCATTGTTATCGGTGTGGTTTCAGCAGCGCAACTCATTGAAAATTACATATTAACGCCTTGGGTTATTGGCGACGAAATTAATTTAAATCCATTTATAACCATTTTCGGAATCATTTTATTCTCCACACTTTGGGGAGTTGTTGGCGCTGTAATTGCTTTACCCTTAATAGCCGTTTTAAAAGTGATTTTCGATCATACTGAAGGCATGGAAGCTTACGCCTATTTGTTGAAAAAAGAAAAATAACCAATGGTAAGCGTGGTGAGAAACAAGTTCAAGTAAAACACCGCAAATATAAAGGCTGAAAAAAGGTTTATTAAATTGTTGACTGAATACGTTTTCATTATCTTTGCTAGACATTTATAACAAAATACGTAACATGAAGCCAGATTTATTTGAAGCTCCAGATTATTATAACTTGGATGAGCTTTTAACAGAAGAACATAAATTAGTACGTGATGCTGCTAGAGAATGGGTAAAACGTGATGTTTCGCCTATAATTGAAGAAGCCGCACAAAATGCAGAATTCCCAAAATCTATAATTGGAGGATTGGCAGAAATTGGAGCTTTTGGACCTTATATTCCAGAAGAATATGGTGGTGCAGGATTAGATCAAATTTCTTATGGTTTGATTATGCAAGAAATTGAACGTGGAGATTCTGGTGTTCGGAGTACTGCTTCAGTACAATCATCATTAGTGATGTACCCAATTTGGAAATACGGAAACGAAGAACAACGCAATAAATACTTACCAAAATTAGCGTCTGGTGAATGGATTGGTTCATTTGGATTAACGGAACCTGACCATGGTTCAAATCCTGGTGGCATGACGACCAACTTTAAAGATATGGGTGACCACTATCTATTAAATGGTGCTAAAATGTGGATTTCTAACGCACCATTTTGTCAGATAGCTGTAGTTTGGGCTAAAAATGAAGAAGGACGTATTCACGGTTTAATTGTGGAGCGTGGTATGGAAGGTTTCACAACTCCTGAAACACACAATAAATGGTCACTACGTGCTTCGGCAACTGGCGAACTTATTTTTGATAACGTAAAAATTCCTAAAGAAAATTTATTACCAAACAAATCTGGATTAGGCGCACCGCTTGGTTGCTTAGATTCGGCACGTTTTGGCATTGCCTGGGGAGCCATTGGTGCCGCTATGGATTGTTATGATACCGCTTTACGTTATAGTAAAGAACGTATGCAATTTGGAAAACCAATAGGTCAGTTTCAATTACAACAAAAGAAATTAGCTGAAATGATTACTGAAATCACTAAAGCCCAATTATTAGCTTGGAGACTTGGTGTAATGCGTGAAAATGGCACAGCAACATCTGCACAAATATCAATGGCTAAACGTAATAATGTGGATATGGCAATCAATATTGCTCGTGAAGCACGACAAATGTTAGGTGGTATGGGAATTACTGGCGAATATTCTATTATGCGCCACTCTATGAATTTAGAAAGTGTTATAACTTATGAAGGTACACATGATATTCATTTGTTAATTACTGGTTTAGACATTACAGGTTTAAACGCATTTAAATAATGTTTAAAGTATAGTAAAATATTCTCTCGAACGAAAGTTCTATAAAATTTAAAACAACGAAAAATGCTCCTCAATTTTGAAGAGCATTTTTTTATTCAAATTTGTTTACTTTTACTTTTATGCTTTCATCTATGCTTTCATCCAAAAAACGTTTAGACCGAGCTTATAAAGAAGCTAAAATCATCAACTTTGATGATACCTCTAAATTTATTCTTTTTAGTGATTGCCACAGAGGTGACAATAGTTTTGCTGACGATTTTGCCAATAATGCCAATGCCTATTTTCATGCCTTAAAATATTATTACGCTGAAGGTTTCACTTACATTGAATTAGGTGATGGTGATGAACTTTGGGAACACCGAAATTTTAAAACCATTTTTGAGGCTCACAAACATGTGTATCTTTTGCTTAAAGAATTCCATAAAAGCAACCGGTTGCAGCTGCTGTTTGGAAATCACGATATGGTATATAAAGATCCTGAATATGTGAAAAAACATCTTTCCTCCTATTTTGAACCCATAACAGGAAAAAATGAAGCGTTGTTTACTGATATAAAAATACATGAAGCCCTTGTTTTAAAACATATTAAAACACAACAGGAATTATTTTTAACCCATGGTCATCAAGCGGATTGGTGGAATTATACCTTTTGGAAATGGAGTCGGTTTTTGGTTCGTGTGCTTTGGAAACCTCTTAACGTGATGGGTATTTCAAATCCAACTAGCCCAGCAAAAAACCGGTTGGAACTCATGCGCATAGAGCGGCTTTTAAAAAACTGGATTACTCAAAATAATAATTTATTGACTATTGTTGGCCACACACACAGACCACGATTTCCAGAAACAAAGGATATTGCATTCTTTAACGATGGCTCCTGTGTTTTTCCTAGAAGTATTACTGGAATTGAGATTAAAAATGGTGAAATATCACTAATAAAATGGCAAATTGCCACTACAGATGATGGCACACTAAAAGTAGTACGTGTATTACTAGAGGGACCACGAAAATTACTAGAGTATCAGACTAAATAGTATAAGTAAGTTTGTCAATTTTCGCTTGAGCAGCGACCCGTTTGATAGCTTCAATTTTATTTTCCATCATGGACTTATTTGCAAACAACTCACTAACACCAATCGTTTCATCGGTTCTTGTTTTTACAAACTTGAAATAAGGATTACCGTAATTAGTTTTATAACGAAAAAAAGGTTGATCATTTTTTGAAATGCTTTTTACGGTTTGGATCTGCTTTATACAATGTGTTTTTGAGGAAAAGCCGGTACTAGTAAAAACGATATGTTTAGAATCGGTTTTTAATAAAAAGTGATATAGCCCTTTCTTATCCACAAATATTTTAAATAATGCCATATATTATAAAGTGGGTTTTATATTGGGAGCGATAAGTTACAAAAAGCTAAACTTCTTACAAAACCTTATTCAGCTGGTGCCAATTCTACAATTAACCCTTCCATTTCAGGATTTATTTGAATTTGACAACCTAAACGCGAATTATCTTTCACATTAAAAGCTTCTGAAAGCATAGCTTCTTCATCATCTTGCATTTCTGGAAGTTCAGTTTCACTCATCACATAACATTGGCAACTGGCACACATAGCCATACCACCACAAATACCAATAGTACCTTCTGGTGCTAATTCATAACTTCGCACCACTTCCATAAGATTCATAGCCATATCGGTTGGTGCTTCAATGGTGTGTGAAACGCCTTCACGATCTATGATAGTTATATTTACGTCTTGTTCCATGTTTTATTAACTTCTACTTATTTTTCTTAAGAAAATCAATCAAATGCTTTTACGACAGCTTTAGGTGCTTCTTTTCTGGTTCCATCAAAACCATCTACACCTGCAACAGTGGTATATTTTAATACATAACGCTTTCCTGGATTGATAATTTGATAAGCCGATTGACACATAAGTGTCGCTTCATGAAAACCACATAAAATTAGTTTTAATTTTCCTGGATACGTATTTACATCACCAATGGCAAAAATACCTGGAATATTGGTTTGATAATCCAAAGCATTATCGACTTTTATGGCATTTTTTTCTATTTCCAATCCCCAATTTGCAATAGGTCCTAATTTAGGTGAAAGCCCAAATAGCGGTATAAAATGATCACATTCAACCTCATATTCTTTTGGAATGTGTTCTGCTTGCGATACGACCACAGCTTTAACCTGATGGTGACCAAGAATACCAGTGACTTCAGCAGGCGTAATTAAATTAATTTTTCCGAGATTTTTGAGTTCTTGCACTTTTTCAACCGAGTCCAAATGACCTCTAAATTCATTACGTCTGTGAATTAAAGTCACTTCACTTGCCACATCGCTTAAATAAATGCTCCAATCTAATGCTGAATCACCTCCTCCAGCAATAACCACTTTTTTATCGCGATATATTTCAGGATCCTTTATCATGTATTCAACACCTTTGTCTTCAAAATGTGCAATATTATCAATAAGAGGTTTTCGTGGTTCAAAACTACCTAAACCACCAGCAATAGCGACTACAGGTGCTTGATGTTGTGTACCTTTATTTGTCGTAACTATAAAACTACCATCTTCCTGTTTTTCTATGGTTTCGGCACGTTCACCTAATGTAAATCCTGGCTCAAATTGCTTGCATTGTTCCAGAAGTTTTAGGGTTAAATCGCCTGCTAAAATTTCTGGATAAGCTGGAATATCATAAATCGGTTTTTTAGGATATAGTTCCGTACATTGTCCACCGGCTTGTGGTAAGGCATCAATAAGGTGGCATTTTAATTTTAATAATCCAGCTTCAAAAACGGTAAATAATCCGGTTGGTCCTGCGCCAATAATAAGTATGTCTGTTTTAATCATTTTATTCCTGCGAAAGCAGGAATCTCTTGACTACCACTCTCTATTTTTAGTAAATCCATAAGTTTTTTAAAGCTTATGGATTGTTTATTTATATTTTACAAATTTCTAATAAATATTAATAGCGTAATATGATATTTATCAGTTAGCGTGAGGGATTGAGCTCCTGTTTGAGCTCCTCGCAGAGAGCGAGTAGCGAAAGCCCGACCCTTGTGGTCACGCCCTAAACTTCTACATTAATAACCTGCTCAATTTGTGGTGCATATTTTTTAATGGTCATTTCTACACCTGACTTTAACGTCATTTGATTAACGCTACAACCTACGCAAGCACCTTGTAACTGCACCTTAACAAGCTTACCATCTTCAATGGAAAGTAATGAAATATCGCCTCCATCACTTTGTAAAAATGGACGAATTTCATCCAGCGCTTTTTCAATGTTTAATTTTAATTCTTCTGTGGTCATAACCTATTTTTTAACGGCTGAACATCCAGCCATAGTGGTAATTTTAATCGCTTCGGTTGGCGGCAAATTGTCGTTACGTTTAACAACTTCTTCAACCACATCTTGTGTTATTGTTTCGAAAGCTTTTTCTAAAACAGTTGCAGTTTGCATGGCTGCTGGACGACCTAAATCGCCTGCTTCACGAATACTTTGTACTAAAGGAATTTCGCCTAAAAAACGCACGTTTAAATCGGTTGCCAAATTTCGAGCACCTTCTTGTCCAAATATATAGTATTTATTATTTGGTAATTCCTCTGGAGTGAAATAGGCCATGTTTTCTATAATTCCTAAAACAGGCACATTAATACTTTCCTGCTGGAACATAGCAACACCTTTTTTGGCATCAGCTAAAGCCACATTTTGTGGTGTGCTCACTACAACCGCACCTGTAATTGGTAAGGACTGCATAATACTTAAGTGAATATCACCAGTTCCAGGTGGTAAATCGATTAACATGAAATCCAATTCGCCCCAATGTGCATCAAAAATCATTTGATTCAATGCCTTTGCAGCCATTGGACCACGCCAAACAACCGCTTGATTTGGTTGTGTAAAAAAACCAATAGATAATATTTTGACGCCATAGTTTTCTACCGGTTTCATTTTAGATTTCCCTTCAACGGTTGTTGCCAAGGGACGTTCAGACTCCACATCAAACATAATTGGTATGGATGGTCCGTAAATATCAGCATCTAAAATTCCGACTTTAAAACCCATTTTAGATAAGGTAACCGCTAAATTAGCTGTAACAGTAGATTTCCCTACACCTCCTTTTCCAGAAGCTACCGCAATAATATTTTTAATGCCAGGAATGGCTTTACCTTTTATTTCATTTTTAGGCTTTTCAGAAGGCGCATCTACCTTAATATTAATGGTGATTTTAGCTTTTTCATAAACCTTGTCATGAATAGCTTTTAATATTTCGACTTCGGTTTTCTTTTTAGCTTGTAATGTTGGATTAGAAATAGTTATATCCACTATAACCTCATCACCAAAAGTCATCACATTTTTAACAGCACCACTTTCTACCATATTCTGACCTTCGCCAGGAACGGTTATGGATTCAAGTGCCTTTAATATATCTTGTTTTTCTAATTTCATACCACTACTATTTTGTAAAGATAAAACAGCTATTATATATGTTTGTAACAATAGTTGCTTTACTGTTTATTGAGAATAATTCTAAACTACAAATATACAGTGAATTGTTTAGAATTTGAAATGCTTTAATTGAAATGATTGATGTGTGGATTTGCTTTATTTATGTTCGTATTTCCTAATTACAACGCTCCATTGGATCCCAAAAAACAGTCTCAAAATCTTGAATTTGATTATCAATAACTTTGACACCTTCACTTTCTAAAAGTTGCTGCATCAGGTTTGTGCCATCAAAATGGTGCTTACCTGTTAGTAAGCCTTTTCTATTAACCACGCGATGCGCAGGAACATCTTTATCATGGCTTCCATTCATGGCATATCCAACCATTCGTGCACTTCTGGCTGCACCTAAATATTTTGCAATAGCACCATAACTGGTTACACGACCAAAAGGGATTTTTCTGGCAACTTCATACACTTTTTCATAAAAATTAATGGTTTCAGGTTTCATTACAAGTCTTTCAGAATATTGATAAAAGTCACAATAGCAACTAATCCAGTTATACCACCAATGAGATAATTCATGCTTTTTTGAGAGGCTATTTTACGATCTTTAATCTTATCGAAAAAGACCATATAAAAGTACAAGGCCACAAATGCACCCAAGGTTGCACCAGCCACATAAGATGTGATGCCAACATTATGAAACTTTAATATACCAAACGATGCCATACTTATAGCTACATAAGCTTGGAACGGAATAGGAAACATATTGATAGAAGACAAAAACATGCCATGAAAAAACCGCTTGGTCTTACTTCCAACATCCACTTCTTTCTTTTGCTTTTCATCACTTTTTGCAATAAATAGAAAATATACGCTAATTAATGCAAAAAGCACTAAAGCCACAATTCGTAAAATTTCGATAACGTCTGGATGATTGCTTAAGTAACGAGCGAAAACAGTTGCTATTAACGCCTGAAATATAATGATGAAGCATGCACCTAAAGAAAACATAACACCTCTGGTAAAACCTTCTTTTAAACTTATTTTAGCTGCCGTCATGTTCAGTAAACCTGGCGGTAAAGTTGCTAAAAAAGTAGTGAGAAAACTCACAAAGAAAACAAGCGCTATATTCACTAATCTTTTATTTTAAACCGAATATACGTAATTGGTTTGTTTTGTTCTAAATATTGGTTCTCATAAAACGTTTGGATGCTAGTTACCTCTTCCGGACTTCCTTCTTGTTTATACACATTATGGTTGGCGTATAAAACTTCATGTCCAGCACCATGTAACAAACCAAGTGTATACCCATGCATGAATTCGCTATCGGTTTTTAAATTCATGATACCGTCTGGTTTTAAAATAGTTTTATAACGTTTTAAAAATTCGGCATTGGTCATGCGGTGCTTGGTACGCTTGTATTTTATTTGCGGATCTGGAAAGGTTATCCAAATTTCGTCCACTTCATGTGCAGCAAAAGCATGATCTATTAATTCGATTTGGGTTCTTAAAAATCCTACATTTGGAATATTATCTTCAAGAGCTGTTTTAGCGCCTTTCCAAAAGCGTGCACCTTTTATGTCTACACCAATAAAGTTTTTATTGGGATACTTTTCTGCTAATGCGGTTGAATATTCGCCTTTCCCACAACCCAACTCTAAAACTATGGGATTCTCATTTTTAAAAAAGTCGCGATTCCAGTTTCCTTTTAAAGCAAATTCTTTGTTCACGAGTTCCTCGCGTGTGGGTTGCACCACATTTTCGAAAGTTTCATTTTCTCTAAATCGTCTTAATTTATTTTTACTTCCCACGCCTATTTAATGATTTACAAAAGTTTCGGTAAAATTAAGGAAATATGTGGAAGCACATATATGCTTACCTTTGTTTTTAATGTCAAAGTCAAAAAACATATTAGTTGCGCCTTTAAATTGGGGATTAGGTCATGCTACCAGATGCATTCCTATTATTAAAGCCTTAAAACAACAGGGATTCACACCTATTATAGCTAGTGATGGCGCTGCATTGCTATTGTTAAAAACCGAATTCCCAAATCTTACGTGTTTAGAATTGCCATCATATAACATTACCTATGCCAAAAAAGGTAAATTTTTCAAGTATAAATTATTAAAAGATGCTCCTAAAATTCGGAAGAACATTAAGGTCGAAAAATTAGCTACTGATAAAATTATAGCAGATTACCACATTTTAGGAGTTATTTCAGATAATCGTTTTGGTGTATTTTCAGAAAAAATTCCATCTGTATTTATTACGCACCAATTACAGGTTTTAAGCGGCAATACAACTTGGTTAAGTACAAAAATTCATAAAAAAATTATCGATAAATACCATGAATGTTGGGTTCCGGATGCTGTGGGAATTAACAATTTAAGTGGAAAGCTAGGGCACATTGATACGCCAGTTCCAAACCTGAAATACATTGGACCTTTGAGTCGGTTTACCAAGAAAGACCTTCCTATTAAGCATGATATTATAGTTATTCTTTCAGGACCAGAACCACAACGGCAATTTTTAGAAACCAAGCTTTTTAATGAATTAGCTACTTACAAAGGGAATATCCTTTTTGTAAAAGGCGTAATTGAAACCGCCATGACAAAAAAAATTATTGGGAACATGACCATATATAATTATATGACCTCGGATCTCTTAGAAACAGCTATAAACGAAAGCGAACTTGTTATTTCAAGATCGGGTTATACAACCATAATGGATTTAGCAAAACTTGAAAAACAGGCTTTTTTCATACCAACTCCTGGCCAATTTGAACAAGAATATCTAGCCGAACGTTTACAAGAAACTGGACTAGTTCCCTATTGCCAGCAAGAGGAATTTAGTTTAGACAAACTTCAAGGAATATCTAAATACAAAGGATTTGTTGAATTTAATTACAACCTCAATTACACTAAATTATTTAGCCTTTTCCATACTAAATGAAAACTCACTTCCTACTTCAGGTTCACTTTCTATATAGATACGCTCATCATGTGCTTCAATAATATGTTTAACTATTGATAAGCCCAATCCAGATCCACCTTCCTTGCGAGATCCACTTTTATCAACACGATAAAAACGCTCAAAGATTCTTGATAAATGCTGTTCAGCTATACCTTCACCGTTATCTGTAATACGAACGATAACTTTATTCTTGATTAAGTTTTCAATACTAATTTCGGTTGTTCCTTTTTCTCTACCGTATTTAATGGAATTGACAACTAAATTAGTAAGCACTTGTTCAATACGCTCTTTATCCGCAAAAACCATAACTGGATTATTATAGTCCATATCAAACGTTAGGGTTATTTTCTTTTTTAAGGCTTTCATTTCTAACAAATCGAACACATTTTTGACAAGCTCAACAACGTCAAAGGATTCTTTGTTTAAACTCAAATCGCCTACCTCCAGTTTGGTAATCATATCTAAATCTTTCACAATATAAATTAGCCGTTCTACACCCTTGCTCGCACGATTTAAGTAACGTTTTCGAATTTTTTTATCATCAATAGCACCATCAAGCAAAGTTAGAATATAGCCTTGAACGGTAAATAATGGTGTTTTTAATTCATGCGACACGTTTCCTAAAAACTCTTTTCGGTACTCTTCACGAACCTTGAGGGTTTCAATTTCTAGTTTTTTGTCTTTGGCATATTTATCAATTTCTTTGGTAAGTGTAGCCATATCAGTGGTGATAGGCTGTTTGGTTAGAGAAGCGGATTCCAGTAATGTTAAATCATCATATATTTTTTTAACACGTCTATAAATAAAGCGTTCAACACGATATTGAATAATTAAAAACGTGAACACACCAAAAAACAATACAAAAGGTATTATAAACCATGTGATTGCATCAAGTACGTATAAAAAAACACTCAAAAAGAGTGCTAATAATATGGTTAGAAATAGCGATGTTTTAATCGCAAACTTGTATGTTTTCTTTATTTTTTGCATTAATCTACAAACTTATAGCCAACACCTTTTACGGTTTTAAAAGAGTCATCACCAATTTTTTCTCGTAGTTTTCTAATGTGAACATCTATGGTTCTCCCACCAACAACAACCTCATTTCCCCAAACTTTATCTAAAATATCTTCCCTTTTAAAAACTTTACCTGGTTTTGAAGCCAATAAAGATAATAATTCAAATTCTTTTCTAGGTAAAATGAGTTCCTCACCATTTAAAATAATTTTATACTCATCTCTATTTATTACCAAATTGCCAATTTTAACAATGGCTTCTGCGGAAGTATCTTCCTTAAAACGTCGTAAAAGCGATTTTACTTTACTAATTAAAACTTTGGGCTTAATGGGTTTAGTAATATAATCATCAGCTCCTGCGTCAAATCCTGCAACTTGTGAGTAATCTTCACCACGTGCCGTTAAGAATGTAATAATGGTTTCACTTAAATCTGGTTCTTTGCGCAAAAGTTCACAGGCCTCAATACCATCCATTTCTGGCATCATGACATCCATGATAATAAGGTGTGGTTTTACTTTTTTTGCCAGTTTCACGGCTTTCAACCCGTTTTCAGCTGTGAAAATTTCGTAACCTTCTTGAGACAAGTTATAACCCACAATCTCTAAAATATCGGGTTCGTCATCCACTAATAAAATCTTGATGTCACGTTTTTTCATAATGTTATGGTCGTTAAAAAATGTAAAGATAAAACTTATAAGCATTTACAAGCAGTTTATGCCTTATTAATAACATTAAGGTAACGTTTAGTTTAAATGGTAATAATACTGCAAATAGGTGGGCAGTTTTTTTGGCAGACTATTTGCAGTTTATTTTGTACATTCACATGTATAATATTTTGGCGTCTATGAAAATTAGTACTTATTTTTTCTCTATAATTTTTATGCTTTTCACGAGCAGCATAGCTTTTGCGCAAAACCAAGAAAAAGATATTATAAACCAGGATGATACCATGGAAAATTTATCGGTTTATCCTAATCCGGTTAGTAATGGTAAATTATATGTTGTAACTAAAAACAACTTTACCAAACAAGTGGAAATATACAATGTACTTGGCAAGAAAATTCTAACGGAAACGCTAATTGGAAAGGAATTGAACATTTCCAAAATAAAATCAGGCATTTATATTATTAAAATAACTGAAAACAATATTACTGCTACTAGAAAGCTGATTGTTAAATAGCTGTTACGCATATTATCTTATTGTAAAAAAGCAACTTATCCTTTGATTTTTTTAAATAAAAGCCGAATTCTCCGTATATTTGTTTTTCAATTCTTTTAAAACAATTAAACAATCAATTATGAAGAAAATTTACTTTTTATTATTAACGGTTTTAATGACTGCCACATCTTTTGGCCAGGTTTTTATTACTGAACTTGCTGACCCAAATGATAATGCAGACGCACGTTATATTGAGTTATATAATGCAGGAGCAACTGCAGTTGATTTAAGCACATGGCGAATAGACAAATACACGAATGCAAATGCTACAGTATCTCAGACGTTAGCGCTAACTGGTTCTATTCCTGCTGGTGGATTTTATATTATTGCTACTGGTCCTGAAGACACCATGTTTTTTGACACTTATGGCTTTGCTCCTAATCAATGGGATCCAGGCGCAAATGATGTTGCAGGTAGTAACGGTGATGATAATTTAGAATTATACAATGGCGCAACTTTAGTGGATCAATTTGGTGTTCCTGGCGAAGATGGCTCTGGTACATGTCATGAATTTGAGGATGGAAGAGCAGAACGAAAAGCATCTGTAACGTCTGGAAATGCAACATGGGATGAAGCTGAATGGAATGTTTGGGCAGATTCGACTGTTGGCGGTTGTACATCGCATGTTGGCACAGCTCAAGACGCAGTAAGTTTTGATCCAGGAAGCTGGATTGGCACTGCTACAGGCGCTTTAATTACTGTTGGTGCTGATGTAACCGGTTTAGATTATTTTGTTGGAAATGGTCCTTCTGCTGAAGGTTCATTTAGTGTAGGTGGCGTTAATTTATCAACGGATATTACAGTAACGGCTCCTGCAAATTTTGAAATTTCTTTAACTTCAGGTTCTGGATTTGGCTCTTCTGTTACAGTTCCTATTGATGGTGGTGGCGTAGCAGCAAGCACTATTGTATATGCACGTTTAAGTGCAAGTTTAGGGGCAAACAGCTATTCTGGAAATGTAACGGCATCTTCTACTGGTGCTACTGATGAATTGGTTAGTTTATCTGGTGTTGTTTCTCCAGCTGACCCTATGGTAACAGTATTCGCATTTTTAGACCCACTTAATTACTCGGTAGGTGCTGGTCCTTCAAATGAAGATTCGTTTTCAGTTGAAGCTTTATTTTTATCTAGTGATGTTGTAATTACTGCGCCTACTAATTTTGAAGTGTCATTAACTTCTGGTAGTGGTTTTGCATCATCAGTATCTATTTCGCCTGATGGATCAGGAACAGTAGCTAGTACTGATGTATTTGTAAGACTTGCTACAGGTTTACCTGTTAATAGCTACGCTGGTGATATTACTGTTACATCAACAGGGACGACAGATCAAACTATTGCCTTATCAGGTAATGTTTTTGGAGCTGCTACAAACTCATTAGTTTTAACGGCTGTTTATGATGGCCCATTAACCGGAGGAACACCTAAAGGTGTTGAAATATTTGTTTTACAAAATGTTGCGGATTTAAGTTTATATGGCTTAGGTAGTGCCAACAATGGAGGTGGAACTGATGGCCAAGAATTTACATTTCCAGCGGTTCCTGCAACTGCAGGTTCATTTATTTATGTTGCAACAGAAGCAACAGAATTCACGAATTTCTTTGGATTTGCTCCAGACTATACAGCTTCTGGACCAATGGGTATTAATGGCGATGATGCGGTTGAGTTATTTGAAAATGGTGTTGTTATTGATACTTTTGGTGATATTGATACAGATGGTACTGGTGAAGCTTGGGAATATACTGATGGTTGGGCTTACAGAAACTCTAACACAGGACCTGATGGTGGTTTTGTAATTGCTAATTGGACTTTTAGTGGAACTGATGCTTTAGAAGGCGGAACAACTAATGGAACTACGTCCTCACCTCTACCAATTGCATCGTATATAAACACGCTTTCAACTGAAGCTTTTACAGCTACTACTTTTAAAGTTTTTCCAAACCCATCTACAAATGGTTTTGTAAATATTTCAAGCCCTAATGCTGAAGCTATTTCAGTTAACGTTTATGATGTTCTAGGAAAACAAGTCTTAAATAATACAATTACAAACAACAGACTTAATGTTTCTTCATTAAATTCTGGATTGTATATTTTAAAAATATCTCAAAATGGAAATTCAGTAACTAAAAAATTAGTGATTAAATAAGTATCCATTTTAACAATTTTAAAAGCGCTACCAATTGGTAGCGCTTTTTTATTTTACATACTTTTGTTCTCGATACAATTTTTATCTTTTTAAAAACAAAAATTACGCGAATTGATGAAATAATCATGATAAACCAAAACACGATATTCAGTATAAAAAATGCAGCAGATTTTAAAACTGCCGCACTTCAAGTCTTTAAATTTCAATTTGAAAACAATTCGGTGTATCGTTCTTTTTGTGATTTATTATATAAAAATCCAAGTGATATTCATCGGATTGAAGATATTCCGTTTTTACCTATTCAGTTTTTTAAATCCCATACTATTGTCAGTTCAGAAGCAAATATTCAAAAGGTATTTACAAGTTCTGGTACAACAGGACAAACCACGAGTAAGCATGCCGTGACTGATTTATCGGTCTACGAAAAAAGCTTTGAAAATGCTTTTCATTATTTTTATGGTAACATTGAAGATTATGTGGTTTTGGCATTGTTGCCTAACTATTTGGAACGCGAAGGCTCCTCATTAATTTTTATGGCAGATGCGCTCATAAAACAATCCAAACAACTTGAAAGTGGTTTCTACTTAAACAATTTAGACGCATTAAAAAATACGCTATTAAAATTAGAATCTGAAAATCGGAAAATTTTACTTATTGGTGTATCATTTGCCTTATTGGATTTGGTGGAATATCATCAATTTCAATTAAAAAACACCATTATTATGGAAACGGGTGGTATGAAAGGGAGACGCAAGGAATTAATAAGACAAGAACTTCATAACATATTAAAAGCAGGGTTTGGCGTACCAGAAATTCATAGTGAATATGGCATGACCGAACTTTTAAGTCAAGCCTATTCCAAAGGACAGGGCATTTTTAATTGTCCACCATGGATGCAGGCTTTAACGCGCGATACAGAAGATGCTTTAACCATTCAAAACCCAGAACAAACTGGTGGTTTAAATGTGATAGATTTAGCAAATTTTAATTCCTGTGCATTTATTGCAACCCAAGATTTAGGCAAAATATATTCTGATGGATCCTTTGAAATTATTGGCAGATTTGATAATTCAGATATTCGTGGCTGTAATTTAATGGCTTTGTAAGGAATTAAAAACATTTACGACTACACCGAAGCTATGAAAAAGATTAATTTTTTCAAATTAGTTGGTTAGAAAATGAAACGTCCCAATATATGTCGGGACGTTTCTAATTTATAACACTTTAATAATGTATGTGTTTTTCTTTCCTTTGTTTAAAATGATATAATGGTTGTTAATTAAATCAGAATCTGAAAGCATGTAGCTATCCGTGACCTTGTCCTTATTAACAGAAATTGAATTTTCTTTTAGCGCACGTCTAGCTTCGCCATTGGATGCTAAAAAATTAGTTTGAGCAGCTAAAGCGCCAATCATATCTATACCATTCTCAAAATCTGCTCTTGAAATTTCCGCTTGTGGCACTCCTTCAAACACATCTAAAAAGGTTTTTTCGTCCAAAGTTTTAATATCATCTTTAAAAGATTTACTAAAGAGGATATTTGAGGCTTTTTCAGCATTTTCAAAATCGGCTTTAGAGTGTACAAAACTAGTCACTTCCTGCGCTAAACGCTTTTGAAGTAAACGCAAATGAGGCATTTCTTGATGTTCCTTAATTAAAGTATCAATACTTTCTTTGTCTAAAAATGTAAATATTTTGATATATTTTTCAGCATCTTCATCCGATGTATTTAGCCAAAATTGGTAAAATTTATAAACGGATGTTTTATCTGAATCTAACCAAATATTTCCGCCTTCGCTTTTGCCAAATTTAGAACCATCGGCTTTGGTTATTAATGGACAGGTCATAGCGAACGCTTTTGCTTCTTCGCCAATATTCATACGTCTTACCAATTCAGTTCCCGTTGTAATATTTCCCCATTGGTCGCTTCCACCCATTTGCAACACACAATTGTGGTTTTTATACAAATGATAAAAATCGTAACCTTGAATTAACTGGTAGGTAAATTCCGTAAAAGACATACCCACATTTCCATCATCTCCCGACAATCGTTTCTTTACAGAGTCTTTAGCCATCATGTAGTTTACCGTTATGCGCTTACCAACATCGCGAGCAAAATCAATGAATGAAAAATCTTTCATCCAATCGTAATTATTGACTAAAACTGGAGCATTTTTCGCCTGAGAATCGAAATTTAAATATCGAGATAAGACGGCTTTTATTCCGGCAACATTATGGTTTAAGGTGGCTTCATCTAAAAGATTACGTTCATCGCTTTTACCTGACGGATCGCCAATCATTCCAGTAGCTCCACCAACTAAAGCAATAGGTTTATGCCCAGCTTTTTCCAAATGAACCAATAAAATAATAGGAACCAAACTACCAATATGAAGCGAATCTGAAGTTGGATCGAAACCAATATAAGCAGTCGTCATTTCTTTAGAAAGTTGCTCCTCTGTTCCAGGCATGATATCATGTACCATTCCGCGCCATCTCAATTCTTCAACAAAAGCATTTGCCATATTTTTTATATATAAAATTTATTAAGCGCAAAGATAAAAATCAATACATAAACCATTGCGCTTTATGGATAATTCTTTATTTTGTCTTTATGATTTTAATTACAGGAGGAACTGGTTTAGTCGGTTCGCATTTATTATATCGTTTGGTTGCTGACAATAAACCCGTTAGAGCTATTTTCCGCAATAAAGCCAAGCAAGAAATAGTCAAGCGTGTTTTCTCATATTATACAGAAGATTATCTGGCTTTATTTAATAAAATTGAATGGATAGAGGCAGATTTATTAAATATTCCACAACTTACCGAGGCTTTTAAGAGTATAGATTACGTTTACCACGCAGCAGCCTTTGTGTCGTTTGCACCCAATGATTATCAAAAACTTCGAAAGACAAATATTGAAGGAACCACCAACATCGTTAACTTATGCATAAGTAATGAAATTAAGAAACTTTGTTATGTAAGCAGTGTGGCAACCATTGGCGACTCGGAAAACAATAGACATGTAAACGAAGAAACCCAATGGAATCCTGAAAAAGATAATAACGTTTATGCCATTACAAAATATGGTGCTGAAATTGAAGTTTGGCGTGGAACTCAAGAAGGGTTAGATGCCGTAATTGTAAATCCAGGTGTTATTGTAGGAGCTGGAATTTGGAATCACGGTAGTGGTGAAATTTTCAATCAAGTTTATAAAGGCCTATCGTTTTATCCTAAAGGTCATGTGGCCTGTATTGCGGTAAATGACGTTGTAAAAAGTATGATACAGCTTTTAGAAGGAAGCATAAAAAATGAGCGCTACATTTTAGTAGCCGACCATATTAATTACAAGGAATTCTTAAATCTAATAGCTGAAAATTTACAAGTAAAATCGCCAAATATTGAAGCGAAATCATGGATGTTAAGTATTGCTTGGCGTATGGATTGGTTGAAACATAAACTTACTGGTAAACCTAGAAAACTGGTTAAACACATGGTAAAGTCGACTCAAAATAAGACGGTTTATGATAATGTTAAACTAAAAAAAGAATTGGCCTTTCAATTTACACCTATGGAAGAATGTATAGCAGATGTGGCTAAAATGTTTTTAAAAGACCTTTAAATTAATTTGCAGTTCTTGTTTTTTGCCGAATGGAATCTTTGCCTGTTCTTTTCGATTTCACCTGCTTGTCTAACAGTATTTGTGTCCCGTTTTTATCTACAATTTCTGTATATTTTTTTTTCAATGTCTTCAAACTATCCTCAACCCGTTTTAAAATAGCGTCATAATCTTCATTGTAATAGGCATAATACTTATTGCTATTTAAAAACTGGAGACTATCAATATTGTGCGTTTTGTACACATAATCTTCTGGCGAAATTCCAGCATTTTCTAATGTTTTTTTATTTACGCCTTTAGCGGACGACAATAAGGCCAAATCGACTAAAATGGTAACCATGTCATTTTTAGAAATAAGATTTTCCGGCTTTTTAGGCTTCCCAAACCCACCACAATTAACTATTAAAAAAGCTAAAAAACTATATGCTACAATTTTTTTCATCTGGTAAAAGTTAAACGTTTAGCGGCTTTTTCTGTACTGAATTTATTATGTTCAAAAACCAAGCGACCGTTTAAAATAGTATGTGTCACTCTGGATTTAAATGTAGCACCTTCAAAAGGCGACCAACCGCATTTATACAAAATATTATCCTTTTTAACGGTCCAAGGATTGTTAATATCTACAATAACTAAATCGGCAAAATGGCCTTCCTTAATAAAACCACGCTTCTCAACCTGAAAAAGTATAGCTGGATTATGGCACATTTTTTCAACAATTTTAGGAACACTTATTTTCCCTTGATGATGCATTTCTAACATAGCTACTAAAGCATGTTGCACCAAAGGACCACCAGATGGCGCCTGTGTGTATACATTATTTTTTTCTGCTCGTGTATGAGGCGCATGGTCTGTGGCAATAACGTCAATTCGACCATCTAATAAAGCTTTCCAAAGTCCATCACGATCTTTAGCTGTTTTTACAGCTGGATTCCATTTAATATGTGTTCCTTTTTTATCGTAATCTGCATCACTAAACCATAAATGGTGAATACAAACTTCTGATGTGATTTTTTTATCCTTTAATGGAATTTTATTTGTAAATAAAGCGGTTTCTTTGGCTGTTGATAAATGAAAAACATGTAAACGTGCACCTGTTTTTTTAGCTAATTCTATAGCTTTTGATGACGAAATATAACATGCCTCTTCGCTTCTAATTACAGGATGAAACTTCATTGGAATGTCATCTCCAAATTTATCAACTTGGATTTTTAAATTCGTTTTTATCGTTTCTTCATCTTCACAATGCACGGAAATAACCATGTCTGTGCTTGAAAATATTTTTTCTAGAACAGCAGGATTATCAACCAACATATTTCCTGTGGACGATCCTAGAAATAATTTAAGTCCAGCAACCTCTTTAGGGTTTACCTTTAAAATTTCATCCAAATTATCATTGGTTCCTCCAAACATAAATGAATAATTAGCATGCGATGTTTGTTCAGCTATGGCAAATTTTTCATTCAACTTTTCAATAGTTGTGGTTTGCGGATTGGTGTTAGGCATTTCAATAAATGACGTAATTCCTCCAGCAATAGCAGCTTTAGATTCACTGCCAATATCACCTTTATGCGTAAGTCCTGGCTCTCTGAAATGCACCTGGTCATCAATCACACCTGGCAATATATAACTTCCTTCGGCATCAATAACTTTAACGTTGGATGATTTTACACTTATTAGAGGCGAAACTTCCATAATCACATCATTTTCAATGTAAATGTCGCCTTCAAAAACAGCGCCTTCATTAACTATTTTTCCATTCTTTATCAATAACGCTACGGGTAAACTCATATTTATTTTTTTCTAAAAAAACTATTTATTTTCATGCTCACAACACCTAAAATGGCTTCAGAAATAATACCACCACTCATTTTGGATTTTCCTTTAGAACGATCCGTAAAAATAACTGGAATTTCAACAATATGAAACGCTTTTAAATAAGCTTTAAATTTCATTTCAATTTGAAAAGCATAACCTACAAATTTAATGCCGTTTAAGTCTATTGTTTCTAAAACATTCCTCTTATAACAGACGAAACCAGCTGTGGTATCATGAATTTTCATTCTGGTAATCAATCGCACATATTTAGACGCACAATAGGATAATAATACCCGACTCATAGGCCAATTAACAACATTTACGCCTTTAACATAACGTGAACCTACAGCCAAATCAGCCTGATGTAAATGACAGGCATTATACAAACGAATTAAATCATTTGGATTGTGCGAAAAATCAGCATCCATTTCAAAAATATACTCATAATCGCGTGCCAAACACCATTTAAATCCCGCAATATATGCAGTACCTAACCCTGTTTTTTCTTGACGCTCTAATAGATGTAATTGCCCAGTAAATTCTTGCTGTAATTTCTTTACTGTTTCCGCTGTTAAATCTGGAGAATTATCATCAACCACTAAAACATGAAACACTTTTTCCTGCGAAAATACAGCCCTAATAATGGCTTCAATATTTTCAATTTCATTAAACGTTGGAATGATGACAATCGTGTCTGACATTAAAGGCAGTTATTTTTAGCAAATGTAAACTATTTAAAAGACACTTTTTTTTAAATATTCCTTAAAATATTAGGTGCAAGTAGAATAATTTATAATAATTTTACCAGATGCTACGGAATGTTATTTCAAACGATTTATTAACCATCTTAATTATTATTGGACTTATTCTAATAGCAATTAGTAAGGTGCTTTTTACCAAAAGATTTCAAGATTTTATCTTGGTTTTAGGAAACTCGAAGTATCTTAAAATTTATTCTAAAGATCAGAAATTCTTTGATTTTTTTGATGGCCTGTTATTTTTAAATTTCGTGCTAGCCATTTCCTTGTTTGGTTTTATTAGTTTCAATCATTTAATGACTACAACAGAAATTTCGAACGTGTTTTTATTAAAGTTAACGCTCATTACAGCCATTCTGTTAATTATGAAAACATTACTGGAACGTCTTATTGGAAGCATTTTTGAAATTGACTTTTTAATAGACAATTATTTATTTCAAAAAATAAGTTATAAAAATTTTTTAGGCATTATTCTCATGCCCTTAAATGCCATTATAATTTATGGCATTGCTATTTCTAATGAGTTAATTTATAGTATTTGGGCCATTATAATATTAGTGTTTATAATTGGAGCCATAACCACGGTTAAGACCTATCAAAATCTTATAAAACAGAATATGTTTTATTTTATTTTGTATCTTTGCGCTCTTGAAATCGCACCTTACATTATTTTATATCAAGTTGCTATAAAGAATTAAGGTCTCAAATTAAAGAATAAACCTATGAAAGTGAAAACAATTTTAGTATCTC
>CBFHJN010000011.1:0-25105 GCA_965655805.1 Flavobacteriaceae bacterium | reverse complement strand
TTCGCCGTGTTTATATTTAACAAAAATAAACCAATAATAATTTAATCAATTATTGGTATGAAATTTAACTAATCCATCAATTGGACGTCTAACAATATTACCAACCTTAAAATTGTATTCTTCAGCAATTTCAAAAATTTCATTTTTTGAAAAATGCGCAATAGAACCTGCAAAATGAACTGGAACGTTTTTTGTTTCTTCTTTAAATTGAAGAATCATATTTTCGCAAAATAAACGTAAACCTTTTTTGATTAAATTTTTAATATATACTGTTTCATAATTTAAAAACATAAACTCGGCAAATCCTGCTAAATACGCATTGGGATTGGGTTGCTTATAAAGATTATGCTTTATAAAATCAGCATCTAAATTATACGTATCTGAAAACGCCAACCGAATTGTTTCCGGCATATGATTAAAATAATAATCCCGAATGAGCTGCTTGCCAAAGTAATTTCCTGATGCATCATCCATAATGGTATACCCAAGAGATTTAATTGGTTGGTGTAAATTAGCACCATCAAAATAACTACAATTTGAGCCTGTTCCTAAAATACAAACTACAGCTGCTTCTTTCGGTGTGCTTATAGTTGCCCGAACGGCAGCAAACGTATCCTCTTTTACTTCAATTAACGCATTTGTAAAGATAGATTCTAGAACCTGTTTTAAAAGTAAGCGTGGTTTTTCAGTACCACAACCTGCGCCATAGAAATACACATGAGATACGTTTAATTTATGTTTTTTTAAATCAGGATGTTTACTGATGATTTCGAACAATTCTTCTTCCATTAAAATGGCTGGATTCAAACCTTTGGTTCGTATTTTTTCTAGTAACTGTTTACCATTTTCATCAACTGAAATCCAATCGCATTTTGTAGAACCACTATCAACAATTAATATCATATTTTCTAATATATAAAAATCCGCAGCCTACAATTTCTAATTATAACACTGCGAATTCAAATGTAGCATTTATTTATAAACTGTTAATATGTTCCGCTAATTCAACCAACTTATAGGAATATGCAAACTCATTGTCGTACCATGCTACGAGTTTAAAGAATCTTGAATTTAACTCGATTGATGCATCACCATCAAATGTGCAAATATGGGATTCTCCAACAAAATCTTGAGAAACAACTGCGTCATCCGTGTAAGCAACAATACCCTTATAATCTCCGTTTGCAGCCGTCTGAAAAACCTTTTTAATGGCTTCTAATGAGGTGTCCTTTTTCAATCGAACCGTTAAATCAACCACTGACACATCAGCCGTCGGAACGCGAAATGCCATTCCTGTTATTTTTCCATCCAATTCTGGAATGACCACACCAACCGCTTTGGCAGCTCCAGTTGTGGTTGGAATAATATTATTCATGGCTGATCGTCCAAGTCGATAATTTTTTTTATTTGGAGCATCAACCGTACTTTGAGATGACGTAGCAGCATGAACGGTTGTCATTAAGGCTTCTTCAATACCAAAATTATCGTTGATTATTTTTGCCATAGGTGCTAAACAATTGGTGGTACATGAAGCATTAGAAATAATGGTGTCTGACGCTTTCGCATCCATGTGATTGACACCCATAACAAACATAGGTGCATCTTTACTTGGTGCAGAAATAACAACTTTCTTCGCTCCTGCATCTATGTGAGCATGAGCAGACTCAATAGTTTTAAAAATTCCTGTACAATCAGCAATTACAGTAGCTCCTACTGCATCCCATTTTAGATCTTTAGGATCGCGTTCTGCAGTTACGCGAACGGTTTTTCCGTTAACCACTAAATGTCCATTTTCAACTTCTATGGTACCATCAAATCGACCATGAACCGAATCGTATTTTAATAAATAGGCTAAATGATCTACATCTAATAAATCATTAATGGCAACAACTTCAACATTTGGTCTGTTTAAAGTTGCTCTAAAAACTATACGTCCTATTCTTCCAAATCCGTTAATTCCTAATTTTAATTTTGACATATCTTAAATTCTATTTTCTTATTAATATTATAAATTACGTTGTCATAATATCAGACACACGTAATAATTCTTTATTGATTTCTGTTTCGCCCTTAACGGCTTTATCCAATGGTGTTAATTCAATTTTATTATCTAAAATCCCAACCATATAATTACTTTTTCCTTCAAGTATTGCTTCTACTGCTTTTACACCCATTCTACTGGCCAAAACACGGTCAAAACAAGATGGTGAACCACCACGTTGCATATGTCCTAAAACGGAAACTCGCACTTCGTATTCTTCCATATTTTCCTCGACGTAATCCTTAAGTTCAAAAACATTTTTTCCAATCTTATCACCTTCCGCTACGACCACTATACTAGATGATTTTCCTGATTTTTTACTACGTCTTAAAGATTCTAAAAGTCTATCTAATCCTAAATCTTCTTCAGGGATTAGAATTTCTTCGGCTCCTGCTCCAACTCCTGCATTTAGAGCTATGTGGCCAACATCGCGACCCATAACTTCAACAAAAAACAAGCGTTTGTGCGAACTAGCTGTATCGCGAATTTTGTCAATGACTTCAACTACTGTGTTTAAAGCTGTATCAAAACCTAAGGTATAATTGGTTCCAAAAATATCATTATCAATCGTCCCTGGTATACCCATAACCGGGAAATTAAATTCCTGATTAAACACCAATCCACCTGTAAACGTTCCATCACCACCAATTAAAACCAGAGCATCCACACCAACACTTTTAAGTTGTAAATATGCTTTTTGTCGACCTTCTTTAGTCATAAACTCTTTAGATCTTGCCGATTTCAACATAGTACCTCCAGTGTGAATAATATTGTTAACACTGCGTGCGGTGAGAAATTTAAAATCGCCTTCAATGAGCCCTTCAAAACCTCTATAAATTCCTATGCATTCTATTTCATGGTATGCACATGTTCTAACCACAGAACGAATAGCTGCATTCATTCCTGGTGAATCACCACCAGAGGTTAAAACACCAATTTTTGTTATCTTCTTTGCCATATTGTATCACTTAATTACGTAAATCTAATAAAGAAAAACAATAAATAACATGCTATTTATCAGTGTTTTTAATTCTTTTTCTCCTCACTCTTGAAACCAATAAAACCTGGGAGGTCTTTTTGGTTTTCTTCAGCTTGTTCAGCTGCTTTTGCTTTTTCTTCTTCGTACTCTTGTTTGCCTTTAAAAATAATTTGAATGAGCTCACCGAAGGTATCAAAATCCACATTCCAGGCAATACCAACACCTTGGGTATAGCCAATTTCTTCACCGAAATTTCGAATGCTATTTTCACGATTAAATACTTTAGCGGTTAGGGTTCCTTCATCATTTAATAGAAAATCTATCTGTACATCGCCAGCAATAACGGTTTCACTGACACCACCAACTGGCACACCAACTTTACCATTTATTAAAATGCGATCGCTAATATTAGTTTGGAGTGTAACACCCAGTCTGTCATCGGTTTGATAATCTGGTGTATTTTCGCCTGCTTCAAAATTTAATCCAATATTCACTTTATTATCACTGGTGGAAAAGAAACCATTAATAATTCCGTTTAATCGTTCTGTAATAGTTCCTGTAATATTAATATCATTCAACCTATTAGAGAATGCACCTGTAGCTAATAGATACAACGCTTGATTGTCTCGATCTTCTTTAGAATCCAAACGGTAATTTAATTCTGATTTTACTGTAGAACTCACATTTGGGAATTCAAACTCAAATTCGATATCTGGCTTTTCCAATGGACCACTTAAATTAGTGGAAACATGAACAGGAATACTCCTGTTGATAGGATTATCTAATAACGGCGAAGGGTTTGCTTGTGTTTTATAAATAGCGCTTATTTCAATTTGAGCCGTAAATGGATCACCTTCCCAAGCTAAAGTTCCACCGGGTTCCACAATAAATTCCTTTTGCACTATGCCGCCATACATGAAGTTATAAACGCCATCAAATACAGAGAAATCACCATAAATATTGAATTTACCGTTGGTGTTGATATCAATAAGCAAGCCACCAACACCACTGCCTTTTATAGTACTTCCAGAAACCTTATCAATAACAATTTCTATTTCAGCATCTTGCGTGATGTCCAATTCAAAATCCAATTCCAAGCCGGAAATGTTTTGATTTCTAACCTCTTGACCTAATGATTTTGCCAGTTTTTCTTCAGGTGTTAAAAAATGAATAAAGGAATTATCACCAAAGGTTTCCGAATCTGATAACGGAATTACAAAGGTTGTGCCTTGTTTGGTTTCGCCAACGACACTGATCACCAAATCGCTAACAGGACCTTTTATGCTGGCGTTACCACCAATAAAACCAGTGCCATAGTATGGCGCATCTTCGGTTTCTTCTTGGGTATCCAAAACTAATAAGCGTGGTGTATTAATATCCAGATCCAAGCTCCATTCGCCAAAATTAACATGATTAATGGAGCCATCTAAAACACCTTTTGAGTTGTACTTTGTATCTGTTATTCGAATGGTATTAAACACAAAACTCTGATTATCCAGCGTTACGGATGACTTATTTGCAAAATCGAAATCTACATTTAAGTACGGAACGGTTAATCCGCCATTATTTAATACCAAATCGCCATTAAGTTCTGGTTGTTTTAAGCTTCCTTCTACCTTCGCAACGCCCGTGACATCGCCTCTAATATTGGATAAAACGCCTGTTAAGAATGGGTTTAAAGGCGACAGGTTAAAACTATTAAAGTTCAGATCCAGATCAATAGTCGACACATTTGTTGCCACATCAATGATGCCTATGGCTGAAAAAGCTTCCGACGTATCATCTTTAATTTTGGCATAAACTGAATAGTTTGTCAAGGATTCATTCCCACGGATTTGTGCATCAAATGAACCTAACACCAAACTGTTAATTTCTAAATCATCAATAGAGATATTGGCATCTGGGAGATATAGGTCGTTTTGTTGAAAAATGTCTAATTTACCATTTACGTTTCCACGTAAATCTAAATTTTCAATAGCTGGCGTTATTTTAGCCAAATCCACATCTTTAAAATTAAGCTTAATATCCTTATATGTGGAATCTCTTAACTCGCCAAAAAGCCGAATTTGTTCTTTATTATGACTCATTAAAAACGAATCAATTTTAACATTTTTAAAACTATTATCAAAAACAAGTTTGTTCTTTCTATTTCTATTCTCGTTTATTATCCACGTATTACCTTTAAATGTAGCGTCTGAACGGCTAAAACCAACAACAGATTTATTCTCTTTATTTATAGTGTGGTAAAAACTTAAATTATAGGCGTCATCATTATTTTTACCGCCTTTAAATTCAGAACGAATAAACAATGTATCCTTTAAGGTTACATTAATTAAGTTGAATTTAGATATATTATAATAATTGGTATTGATACTGTCAACCTCGACATAGGTATTAAATAGCGGGTTTTTATTATCAACTTGAAGGGATATTTGGTCCGCAAAATAATCGAATAGCTTAATTTTAGGAGATTTAAAGGTGAGTTTAAATTCATCTTCTATACTTTCTACATGACCACGAATATAGGTGTTGGTGCCCAGTTCTATATCTGGCACAAAAACCTCAACTATTTTATTATAGATATTAAAATTAAAATCAATGTATTGATTTTCAGCAACCTTATGAGGTTTATAATTGGCATAAATACTACCCACGGCATTTTGAAAAAGCTTATCAATATCCTCAAACAGAAAAACACCACTTAACTGTCCGGTTATAATATCTGGAGAATTGACATTTATAAAACGAACCTCATCTTGGAAGGTAGATGTTATTTGAAAATCATCAAAGAAATAGGAATCATGTTCATTAACATAGGACGTATTATTAAACTGAATGCTACCAACCACATTATTTACAGAGGTTCCCATAGCCTTCATTATGACGGTTCCTTTAAAAATAGACAAACTATCATTTTTTACGAAATTCATGGCTTTTAGATTGGCATAACTAACATCTGCCACAAAATCGAATTCATTAATTTTTTTAGAGAAATCAGCTAATCCATTGAATTTCAGTTTTAGATTATCATCATTAGAGACTAAATTACCATCGTAAATATTGTTACCTAACACACCAGACACCTCTAAATTATTGTATTCATAACCGTTATAAACAACCGAATACACATCGCCTAACAGTTTAGTGTCTAATCCTTCCAAGGTAAAACCTTTTCCGTTTACATTGAGGTTTAATGACGTTTTTCCCCATTTTGGGTTCTCCATGAACTCACCAATTTCGAAATCCTTAAACACTATTTTTCCAACATATGTAGCATTATCTACGTCGTTAAACGTTTTCAATTCTAGATTAGAATCTATAAAACCTAAATCTGTTTGAATTTGAAGATTAGCTTTAATATTATCTACCGTAATTTCGGACTGTCCAACAATAGTAAAGCGTCCTAATCTATCAAAAGCTGAAGGAATAGCATTCCCTAAAACATTTGGTAAAAGCGCCTTTAAATCTTTATAGTTGGATGATAAATTAGTAAAATCCCCATTCATATAAAAGTTATTATCCGCTTTATTGAATAGGTTTTTAAAATACAAATCGCCATAAATACGACTATTACTACTGGTATTTAATTTTAAATTGTTCAGTTTTAAATTATTCAGCGTTCCTGTAACAGTTGTACTAAATGTAGCATGTTGATTAATCCCGAATTCATCATAAAAAGTATTTAATTCATTTAGAGCAATATCCGCTTCAGTAAAATGCGCATTCACCTGAACCTTATCTGTGAAGAATTGTAAATCTTCACGATTATATGAGAACTTTACATCACCTTTTAAAATAGAATTTTCGGTTTTAATATCTAAATTATCCAAAACTATTTGCTCCTTGGTATATGAAAAATTGGTGACTAAATTTTTCATTTTAAGTCCACGACTATCATTAAAAGCCAAGGTGTTTATTCGTGTGCTGACATTGGGACCATTAATAAGTAAGTTGGTGGCATTGGTAAACACATTAGTAAACTCCAGAATTTTTGGCGTTTCATTATTTTCATTAATCATTCTAAAAAGCCCATCTTTAATTGTTACATCACTAGAAGACATTAAAAACGAACTTTCCTTTTCCACTGGATTATCTTCATCAAAACGCGCCACAAAAACATCTAAATTGGTATCTGTTTCACCCTTATAAGTAACTAAATTAAAAATAACGCCTTCCAGATCTATATCACCAAACACCAATTTGCCATTATATAAATTTTTAAAACTTAAAATGGACGTGTTTAATTCGGTTGCACTTATTAAAGTATCTTTTTTGTAATCCCGAATAAGCACACCTTTAAGTTCCACATCGCCATTTATTTGCAGACCTATACGCTCAATATTAATGTTGGTTTTAAAATCAGAGTTTATCCTATCTGTTACATGTTTGGCAATGCTAGTTTGAACGAAAGGAATGGAGAGTAATAACATCAAAATAATAAATAGTAGCAAGAAGGTTGCTATGATTCTACCGAGTATTTTGAAAAATTTTTTGATACGTTTATAAAGTTATAACTTTGACATCAAAATTAACAATTATTATGCCCAATTATTAGAAATGGCGACAGAAAATATTTACATACTTGGAATTGAGTCTTCTTGTGATGATACTGCGGCTTCCGTGATGCTTAACGGTCAAATATTAAGCAATGTTGTAGCAAATCAGAAAATACATGAAGAATATGGTGGTGTGGTACCAGAATTAGCATCTAGAGCACACCAGAAGAATATTGTTCCTGTGGTTGCACAAGCGCTTAAAAAAGCCGAAATTACCAAAAATGATTTACAGGCTATTGCCTTTACCAGAGGACCAGGTTTAATGGGTTCTTTATTGGTGGGAACCTCGTTTGCTAAATCCATGGCTTTTGGACTAGACATTCCGCTGATTGATGTGAATCATATGCAAGCACATATTTTGGCACATTTTATTGAAGAAGCCGACTTTAAAAAACCGCCTTTTCCTTTTTTAGCCATGACTATTTCCGGTGGTCATACACAAATAGTTAAAGTTTCTAACTATTTTGATTTAAAAGTTATTGGTGAAACAATTGATGACGCTGTTGGTGAAGCCTTTGATAAAAGTGGTAAAATTCTTGGACTAGGCTATCCTGCAGGACCAGAAATTGACAAACGGGCGAAATTAGGAAATCCGAAAGCCTATAAATTTACCAAACCCAAAGTTGATGGGTTAAACTTTAGTTTTTCAGGTTTTAAAACGGCTGTGCTATACTTTATACAGAAAGAAACCAAATCGAATCCGAATTTTATTGAAGACAATCTAAATGACATTTGTGCTTCAATTCAATATACCATAATAGGCATTTTAATAGACAAGCTCAAACTAGCTGCAAAAGAAACAGGTATTTCACATATTGCCATTGGTGGTGGTGTTTCGGCAAATTCAGGCATTCGTCAAGCTTTAAAAGATGGCGAACAAAAATTTGGTTGGACAACCTATATACCTAAATTTGAATACACCACAGACAATGCTGCCATGATTGCTATTGTGGGTTATTTAAAATTCTTGGACGCTAATTTTAGTGAACAGACTATAACAGCTTCCCCAAGATTGAAGATATAATTATGATTTGTTAAAACATCTGTTAATAATGTTCTGCAGTTTTTGCTCAACTGCAACATTTTTTTAGTTGATTTGTTTACTAAACAACCCCAAATATGAAAACACTACTTATTTTTTTAATTGGTTTCTCGGCAATCCTACAAGCACAAGAAACCGTAGCTCCAACTTTTGAATCGATTATAAACACCGAAGATGCACAGGCTTTTTTGGATGCAAATCCTAAAAAAGGGAATACATTTATCACCTTTAATGAAGAAAACCACAAAACGGAATTAGCGCGTAATTTATTTAGTTCCGGTCAAACTACCGTTGATGGTCAGTTAGAAACAACACGTTATAAGGTTGTCGATCGGTTTACAACCACGCATTATCGAGCCAATTACATTTTAATTGATGGCAACAAAATAGAACCTGAAGCTGCGGAAGATTTGATTAAAACCATTTCCAAAAAATTCAAAAATGGTGTGCCTTTTAGTAAATTAGCACAACAATATTCTATGGACAGGAATGCCAATAGAAATGGTGATACAGGTTGGTTTGCTCCGGGTACCTTGAATCCAGATTTAGAGAAAGTAATTATAAATGTTCCTAGAAGCTCGCGTGATTTGTTTTCATTTCAACTCAAGGAAAAATCGTGGTATTATTTAGTGTTGAATTCTTATGAACCTAAAGATATCAAGGAAATTAAAGTGCTTAAAGTCATTGAAAAAAAATAAATATGCAACTGTTTTACAACCCTCATATTTCTGAAACCACTGAAAATTTCACCTTCGAAAAGGAAGAAAGTAAACACATAATAAAAGTACTTCGGAAACATGTAGGCGATTTTTTAAGCATAACAAATGGTAAAGGCTGGCTGTTTTCAGCTGAAATAACTGACGATGCCATGAAAAAATGTAAAGCAAAAATAATAGCTAAAACATTACAAAAGCCGTTAAGTTACCACTTGCATTTAGCCGTAGCTCCCACAAAAATGAACGATAGGTTTGAGTGGTTTTTAGAAAAAGCTACTGAAATTGGTATTTCAACAATAACACCTATTATATGTGATCATAGCGAACGACAAGTCATCAAACAAGATCGGTTTGAAAAAATAGTCCAATCGGCTATGAAACAATCCTTAAATTGCTATTTACCACAATTGAACGAAGCCATACTTTTTTCTGAATTTATAGAACAACATTTTGAAGGACAAACCTTTATTGCGCATTGCGAGGAACAGGATAAAAAGTCATTAAAACAATTGATTGAAGCGGAAAAAACCATTACTATTTTAATAGGTCCCGAAGGCGATTTTAGTGTTAAAGAAATTGAAACAGCCATTAAAAACAAGTTTATTCCTGTAACTTTGGGTGAAACCAGATTGCGAACCGAAACAGCAGCCATTGTTGCCTGTCACAGCGTGGCATTTGTAAATGAATCCTTATGAAACAGATTATTACCTTTTTATTAATCGTTTTTACTTGTAGTGCATTTTCTCAAGAAATTGCAGTATTAAAATACAAAGGAGGTGGCGATTGGTATGGTAATCCTACAGCACTTCCAAATCTTATTGAATATTGCAACGCCAATATAAGTACTAAAATAAACGAAAAACCAGACACCGTTGAGGCTGGAAGTATTGATATTTTTCAGTATGCTTTTATTCACATGACAGGCCATGGGAATGTTTTTTTTAGTAAAGAAGATGCTGAAAATTTAAGAAACTATCTGCTTTCGGGAGGCTTTCTTCATATTGATGATAATTATGGCATGAAACCCTATGTAACTGAAGCGTTGAAAAGTGTTTTCCCAAATACAGATATGATTGAATTACCTGCAAATCATCCTATTTTCAATACGGTTTACAAGTTCCCTAAAGGCTTACCCAAAATACACGAACATGACGGTAAGCGGCCACAAGCTTTTGGGATTTTCCATGAAAATCGACTGGTTGTACTTTTTACAATTGAGAGCGATTTAGGCGATGGTTGGGAAGATGAAGTAGTACATAACGATTCACCAGAGGTTCGCGAAAAAGCACTAAAAATGGGTGCTAACATCATTAAATATGCCTTTGAAAATTAGGATAAAAGATTATGCAGCTGACACACTACCAGTCAAAATTTACACCACACACCTTCCCTATTACAATTGTTTGCGATAACATTAGCAACGCACCCAATATGGGGAGCTTGTTTCGAGCAGCCGATGCTTTTGGTGTTGAAAAATTAATTTTCTGCGGAACCGATATTGAGTTCGGCAGGAAAGCAGCTAAAACATCAAGAGCTACCGAAAAATATGTGCCATTTGAATTTAACACACATATAATAGAAACCGTAACAAAGTTAAAAATGACAGGTTATCATATTGTTGCTCTTGAAATTACAGAAAAAAGCCAAGCAGTAAACCAAGTTATATTTGCAACTAATCAACCTATTGCGCTAATTATTGGAGCGGAAAATTTTGGCATTTCTGATACTGTTTTGGAACTAGCAGATGCAGTAATTCATATCAATATGTTTGGACAAAACAGCAGTATGAATGTGGTGCAAGCTACTAGCATTTGTCTCTATGAGATAACCAAACAACTTACACCAAATTAATTATTAGTCTATTACAAAGCAATCAGTATATTTACCACATGAATTCTAGAGACATTTCGAAAGGTATTTTAAGAGCACTTGGCATCGTTTTAGGTATAGCCATTATCTTATTTTTTATTTACAAAATTCAGTCGGTTATTGTTTATATAGCCATTTCCGTGGTCATATCTTTAACCGGAAGACCAATTGTACTATTTTTACGCAGACGTTTAAAATTCAATAACATGCTAGCCGTTGCTACAACCATGGTTTTATTGTTAGGGCTCATTATTGGTTTAGTTGGTATTTTTATTCCACTTTTGGTGGAACAAGGTCAAAACTTATCGCTTTTAAATATTGACCAACTACAAATTAATGTTGAAAATTTATACAACGAAGCAGCTTCCCATTTTAATTTGAAAGAACTGCATGTTGAAGAATCTTTACAACAATCTGGTTTGTTAGCCAATGTAAATTTCGCCATTATACCCGAATTTTTAAACACCTTAATCAGCGGTTTAGGTAGCTTCAGTATTGGTTTGTTTTCAGTATTGTTTATTTCCTTCTTCTTTTTAAAAGACAGCAAACTTTTCGAGAACAGTTTACTTACCCTAGTTCCAGATAGAAACGTGGGTCGTGTGAAACACTCCATTGACGCCATTAAAGATTTACTCTCACGGTATTTTATGGGACTCGTTTTTCAAATTACCGTCATATTTATAATTTATACAATTGGCTTACTCATTGTTGGAGTCGAAAATGCTGTGATAATTGCCTTTTTATGTGCATTAATTAACTTGATTCCATATTTAGGACCTGTAATTGGTGGTTGTATCATGATTTTATTAACCATGACTAGCAATTTAGGCTTTAGTTTTAGTGAGGTTATTCTTCCCGAAACCATATATGTTCTGATTGTTATTGCTGTTGGCCAATTAATTGATAATTTTATCAGTCAGCCCATTATTTTTTCAAGAAGTGTCAAATCACATCCGTTGGAAATATTTTTAGTTATTATCATTGCAGGTTTGTTATTTGGTATTGTGGGAATGGTAATAGCTATTCCAGCTTATACCGCAATAAAAGTAATTTTAAAAGAATTTTTATCTGACAATAAAATTGTTCAGAGTTTAACCAAGAATTTATAAAGCCTTTTGATTCGTTCTATTTTAAATACCGAAAATCAGGAATTTATAAATACCCATTTAGATACCGATAGTTCCAAATTATTATTAGGAAAAGCGCCAAATATTTCAGTTTCTATTAAAGATTTAGTGGAACAGATTGAAGCCAAAAAACGCTGTAAAAACAAACTACCTACTTGGTTTATAACCCCTTTAATTTACTATCCTAACAAGCTAAATATTGAGCAAACGTCTTCAGAAGCAACCGCTCAATACAAAGCTGAATTAGTTTTTGGAGAAAAATTAATAGATCTGACAGGTGGTTTTGGTGTAGATAGTTATTATTTCGCAAAACAAGTAAATCAAGTTATTCATTGTGAAATAAATACCGATTTATCTGAAATAGTTTCGCATAATTTAAAGCAACTACAAGTTCATAATATCCAAACTGTTGCAGAAGATGGTATTTCCTATTTAAAAAAAAATACAGGGAGATTTAACTGGATTTATATAGATCCGTCGCGTCGTCATGACAGCAAAGGCAAAGTGTTTTTCTTAAAAGATTGCTTACCAAATGTTCCTAAATACTTACAAGATATTTTTCAACATTCTGACAATGTATTAATAAAAACAGCGCCATTATTAGATATTTCAGCTGGTATTCAGGAATTGCAGGCTGTTAGGGAAATACATGTTGTGGCTTTGAATAACGAAGTAAAAGAATTATTATGGGTTTTAGAGAAAGGGTATCAGGGTGAAACTGCTATTGAAACCATCAACATAATCAAAGGCGAAAACCAAATCTTCAATTTTCAATTACATGAAGAATCTTTATCAACCGCAACTTTTAGCCTACCAAAGCACTATTTGTTTGAACCCAATTCAGCTATTTTAAAAGCGGGAGCTTTTAATAGTGTTTCCAAACGATTGAAATTGGATAAATTACATCAGCATACACATTTATACACCAGCAGTAAATTGATGGATTTTCCTGGTCGTTCTTTTGAAATTATTAAAGTCATTACTTACAATAAAAAAGAATTTAAGAAAACAGGAATTACACAAGCAAACATTACCACGCGTAATTTCCCAGATTCGGTAGCGACTATTAGAAAGAAATTAAAAATTACCGATGGAGGGGAAACTTATATATTTTTTGCAACTAACATACAAGATGAACGCGTTGGGTTAATTTGCAAAAAAGCAGAATTCTTAAAAAATAACAACTAAAAATAAAAAGACATGTTAAAAGCAGTATTATTTGATATGGATGGTGTAATTGTAGACACCGAACCCTTGCATCACAAAGCATACTACGGCATGTTCGAAAAGCTAAAGTTAGACGTTACGGAAGCGCATTATCAATCCTTCACAGGTCAATCTACCATAAATGTATGCAAACAATTATGTAATCACTTCGACTTAAGAAATGCTCCAGAAAACATGGTTCAAATGAAACGTGGAATTTTTCAGGATTTATTTATTTCGGATGGTAGTTTACAGCTTTTGGATGGTGTTTTGGACTTAATTCAAGATTATCATAAAAATAATGTAACGCTAGTTTTAGCATCTTCTGCATCTATGCAAACTATTGAAAGTGTTTTTAATCGGTTTGATCTTGACCGTTATTTTAAAGCTAAATTAAGTGGTGCCGACTTAAAAGCTTCCAAACCACATCCCGAAATATTTTTGAAAGCAGCCAAAACATCTGGACATAACAAAGAACATTGTTTCGTAATTGAAGACTCCACAAACGGCATAAAAGCAGCCAATGCTGCGGGTATATATTGTGTTGGCTACAAGAGTCTGCATTCCAAAAATCAAAATTACGATTCGGCAAATTTAATTATTGATGATTTTAAAAGCATTTCTTATCATAAAGCTAAAAACTTGTTATCAGTTCAAAAATAGACTGTTAATACTTTGAATTATTCTAATGACATAAAATTTCAAATATTTCGCTGAAAAAACTCCAAAAATAGTTGCGTTCTTTATAATGGATGGTTACATTTGCATCCGCATTAAAAGAACGTTCTTTTATAATTAATGGAGAGGTGCCAGAGTGGTAATGGAGCAGATTGCTAATCTGTCGACGCGTAAGTGTCGCCAGGGTTCGAGTCCCTGTCTCTCCGCATTTTTTTGATAACCGTATTTTCAAGGTGTAGCCTCTCGACAAGTTCGAGATAAACTACACTAGGAATTTTACATTTTCGGGGTGTAGCGTAGCCCGGTTATCGCGCCGCGTTTGGGACGCGGAGGTCGCAGGTTCGAATCCTGCCACCCCGACTTTTTAACATTGAGGGCTCTTAGCTCAGCTGGATAGAGCACCTCCCTTCTAAGGAGGCGGTCGAAGGTTCGAATCCTTCAGGGCTCACAAAAAGCTTCACTATTTTTAGTGAGGCTTTTTTGTTTTTAGCTAGTAATATTCTGTTTTCTCTTCAAACTAAAAAACGACCAACATAAAATTAACCCATTCAAATAAAAAGCGTATCCACATAACTAATAAGAGCAGACTATTTTATAAATTGACGCATAATCTCTAGTTATGAATTTAAAAAGAACATTCGTTAAATTTAGAAATAGTGGTTTCAGAAAAATCATTCGTGAAAACTCAAAATATGCACCAATACTTTTCTTTATTGGTGGTTTTATCTTTGACACCTTAACACTAGGGCGAATTGATCGTGTTTATGATTTAACAGTTTTATGTTTGCATATGAGCGCCTTGACTATTGCCCTCTATCTTTATAATTTAGCGGATGATGGTAAGTGGAAAAACACCATTATAGAGCGCTTTGAAGAGTATTTACCGTTGGCCATTCAGTTTTTCTTTGGTGGCCTTTCCAGTGCTTATGTTATTTACTTTTCACGAAGTGTTTCACTCTCAAAAACCATTTCTTTTTTTGTAATTCTCATTGGTTTACTTTTTGCGAACGAGCTGCTCAAAAAACGAATCTCCAACAAGTATTTGCAGTTTAGCGTTTATTTTTTTGTCAGCTTTACCTTTTTCACCTTTATGATTCCTGTATTTATCAAAGAAATGAATACGAATATCTATATACTTTCAGGTTTCGTTAGCTTGGCTATTACACTTATTCTAATAACAGTTATATATAGAAAAAGTCCGAGTACACGTTCAGAAGTAAATCTTAAAAAATTGTTGAGTTTAGTTTTCGGCATGTATGTAACTATTAATTTGTTTTATTTTTTCAACCTCATTCCTCCTGTGCCTCTGGCTTTAGATGCTGGTTTGGTGGCTCATAATGTTCAAAAAGAAAACAATCAATATCTGGTGACTTATGAGCGTGACGATTGGTATATATTTTGGCGTGATCATCGGTTGCAATTCATACATCGACCGGAAGAAAACGTCTATATTTTTACATCTATTTTTGCACCAACTGAAATAGAAAAATCTATATTTCACCGCTGGAAATGGTATAACCAGAATACTGAAGAATGGGACGTTATTGAAGATATTGGTTATGAAATTACAGGAGGTAGAAATGCAGGGTTTCGAGGCTATACTTATAAAAACAATGTCAAACCAGGTTTGTGGCAAGTAGATGTCATTACCGAAGAAGAACTTGTGCTTGGTGTTATTGATTTTGAAATAGTTATTAACCCAGATTTTCAACCCAAGCGCGTTTTGGAGCGAAAGTTTTAATTTTGTTTATCCGAAAGGAATTTTAATTATTGATTTCTGCAAAACAGTTTTAATTATTTATGTATTTTCACTTTTTAAAAACTACTATCTGTCTATAAACTGCATAAAGAATAATGGACATTTACAAACTTTAAAACCTAAATAACATTCCCGAAACATATAACAAAATCCCAAACCTATGAATGAAAATAGCACCACAGAACAAATAAATTTTGCAACTTTTTCAAATCGCGCAGGCGCTTATCTTTTAGATGGTCTTTTTTTAATTTTAATTACGGGTGTTATAAATTTTATTAACATAATCTATTTTAAAAGCTTCATACTCTATTTACCTTTTGCTTTAATAGCGGTTTGTTATAAACCTTTTATGGAAAGTCATTATGGAGCAACTTTTGGGAAAATGATTTTGAAGATAAAAGTAACCAATCATAATTTTGAAAAGATAGATTTAACCACATCTATATTAAGAAGTTTAATATTAGTTTTTCCTTCAATGATCTACATTCCGATATACTATTTGGCTTTTAATAACCCTAGTTTGTTAGCTATAAATGATTTCATGACATTTTCCGCAGCAATGACAGCCGAATACTCGATACAAGGAATAATTGGAAAATTAAGTTTTCTTATCATTATAACTGACCTAATTTTTATGTTAGCAGATTCAACCAAAAAGCAAAGATCACTCCACGATAGAATTGCCAATACTTATGTTGTCAATAGCGAAAAATTTAAAAAGAAGGTAGTTGGTTACCGCTAAATACTTTGCGCTATAATTAACAATTAAATATAAATGATGATTAGGTTAAAAAAAGGCCAAACCTCACCGAGTATTATTTAAAAATCGAGATTTTCTGTACCTTGCCAACTTCTAAAAAAGAATACTTCATGCAAGACAATAACATGCTAAATTACTTAAAAGACGTATTAAAAAATATGCCAACAGATTGGCTGAATCTAACCACCCATCGACTAGATATTTATAATGAAGCGTTGGCAAAAACAGAATTTCTAAACGTGTTTGAACAGTTATACAACCAGAATACTGCCACAACTTCAGCACTACGCGACTTACCAACAGCTTATGATTATATTCGTTTGGGTCATCCCCTATCCTGCGTGTTAGAATGGGGAATTGCAAACCTAAACCAGCTTAAATCCAAAAACGTCATCAGTTTTGCATCAATAACAATTCCGGTTTTAGCCATTTTAAGAACCAATTTATTACAAAATAAAAAAACACAAATACTTTACACGGGAGAGCTACCCGACTGTTTTGATGCGCAAACCATTAAAGATGTGTATGGTTATAATTTCGAATTAATTCATATTGATAACTCAAAGGCTATTCTAGATTTTAAGGGAAGTACGGTTTTTATATCACACCCAGACACCATTAGACAAACAGAATTAAATCCTAATATTGATTTTTACGTCAATCTATATAATCAATTAGGCAGCATATTACTCATTAATGGCGAAGAAAACGCATCCTACATTTCCAATATTCAACATGTGCGTCGCCGTGAAACCATTGCCATGACTCCTGAAAATTCGCTTATGGCTCTTAAAGCGCTAGTCAACAAAACAGCTTTTCAGACGGCTTCCAATGAAATTGAAACTCATAAAAAACAGGTGGTAAATAGTATCAAAGATATTACAGGTACCACGTCTGAACCTTTGGTGGCTTCTAGTGGATTATCCATACAATATGCTATTATGATGGGACTTATTCACGATGCGCAAGAAAACCATGCTGGAAAAGCCATCAAATTTATTGTCCCTCCAAATTGTTATGGTGGTACCAATGATCAAGCCAGACGTGTAGCAGATTGCTTAAACCAAGTTGATATAGTCGATTTACCGGTGGATGGCGACAACGATATGGTACAGAGTATTGATACCGTTTTGGAACGCATTGCCTTACAAGATGCAGTTCCGTATATTATTGCTGAAATTCCAACAAATCCACGTGTTGAAGTTCCAAACCTTCAAGACTTAAAAGCTGCCTTAACTAAAGTTCGTAAAACAGAAACGGGTAAAACAGCAATCGATCCTGTTTTTATATTAGATCAAACCTTTTGCCCAAATGTGCATTTTTTAGGTGAAGGAGAAATTTTATCAACTGTAAGAACCATTTCTTATGCTAGTGGTTCCAAATTCCCTAGTGGCGGAAAATGTACAGCTGGATATGCCGTAGGAAATACCAAAACAGATGCCTTAATGGATAAAATAGCGTTGCATTTAGCACTTTGCGACAACGAAGCCACTGCATTACAATATGAAATTTTAGAACAGCAATTACCAACAATGAATCAGCGGATTGCCGATGCCTATGTAAATACCCGAAAATTTGTAAACTTTATCCAGAACGTTTTACCAGAAGCAAAAATTAATTTTGTGTCTGATGACTTGGCAGAACAAGGTTTTACGCCATCTGTATTTTCACTAGATTTACCGACAAAAGGACGTACAGCTGAAGAAAAAGAAACCCATAAACGCGCTTTAAATTTAAAATTAATCAACCTGATGATTACTGAAATTCCGAATGAAAGCAAGTTTTGTGTCAGCTATGGCCAATTAAAAGGCGTGTATTGGACTATTCCAGCTACATCTACTCAAGGAACCACCAAAGAAGGCGATAAGGATTATATTGTTCGTGCATCGCTTTCAGGCAACATGGATATGGATCGACATAAAGCTGTGTTTTTGGAGTTTGTTGAAAGTATTTAAATGGAAACTTTTCTCGTTTTAATGGAGTTTGTCATTCCGACAAAGGAAGAATCTCCTTTGTGTACGCAGAGATTCTTCACATAGCGAGCTACGTTCTGAATGACAAGAAACCAAAAAAGCCCAAACATATGTTTGGGCTTTTTCTATATTCTAAAATATCAAATTACTTATTTCAATTCTTTCACACCCATATTGTAAAGCGCAAAAGCTTGAATATCCACTTGCTCGTTAATCGTAGCTTCTGTTGATTTTCCGGCACCATGTCCTGCATTAACCTCAATTCGAATCAAGGTTGGGTTGCTTCCTGTTTGCTTATCTTGTAATTCTGCAGCAAATTTAAAACTATGTGCTGGTACGACCCTGTCGTCATGATCTCCTGTAGTTACCAAGGTTGCTGGATATGCTACATTTGGTTTCACATTATGAACTGGTGAATAGTCTTTAATATACTCAAACATTTCTTGGCTTTGTTCAGACGTACCATAATCAAAAGCCCAACCTGCTCCTGCTGTAAACGTATGGTAACGCAACATATCTAAAACACCTACTTGAGGAATAGCGACTTTCATTAAATCGGGACGTTGTGTCATGGTTGCTCCTACTAATAATCCGCCGTTACTTCCGCCTTTAATAGCTAAATAATCAGATGATGTATAGTTTTCTTTGATTAGGTATTCGGCAGCCGCAATAAAATCGTCAAAAACATTTTGCTTTTGCATTTGCGTTCCAGCATTATGCCATTTTTTACCGTATTCGCCACCACCACGTAAATTGGCAACAGCATAAACACCTCCATTTTCTAACCAAACAGCATTTGCAATACTGAACGAAGGGGTTAAACTAATATTGAATCCACCATAAGCATAAAGCATAGTTGGGTTTTTACCGTTTAATTCCGTGCCTTTTTTATAGGTAATAATCATAGGAACTTTGGTGCCATCTTTAGATGAATAGAATACTTGTTTAGATTCGTAATCATCCGATTTAAAATCGATATCTGGTTTTTGATATACAGAAGATTCTCCTGTTTCTGGGTTATAAGCATAAATAGTTCCTGGAGATGTATAATTGGTAAATGAATAATACAGCGTTGTTGCTTCTTTTTTACCGCCAAAACCACCTACAGAACCTATTCCTGGTAATTCAACGGCACGAACTAATGAGCCATCAAAATTATATTGTTTTACAACAGAAACCGCATCTTTCATGTATTCAGCAAAAATAAAATTTGCGCCTTTAGAAACAGATAATACATTTTCAGTTTCAGCAATAACATCTTCCCAATCGGCTTGTTCAAATTTATTTAAGTCGAATTTTGCTATACGTTTATTTGGCGCTCCAAAATCTGTCACCACAAAAAACGTAGAACCTTCATTATTAATAACATTACTGCTGCTTTCAAAGTTGTCAACCACTTTAACTAAAGGTTCATTGTTACGTAAATCCTTAATATATAATTCATTTCCATATGTTGAATTGGCCGCAGTAATCACCAAATAGTTTTCGTCTTGTGTTACAGAACCACCAACGTAACGACGTTTTACAGTATCGCCAAAAACTATTTTATCATCACTTTGAGGTGTTCCTAATTTATGGTAAAATAAACGGTGTTGATCGGTTTTAGCAGATAATTCGCTACCTTTTGGTTTCTCATAACTCGAATAATAAAAACCTTCGTTTTTATACCAAGACATACCGCTGAATTTCACATCAATAATTGTATCGCCAATAATTTCTTTATTTTCTGTGTTTAAAACGATAATTTTTCGCCAGTCACTTCCACCTTCCGAAATAGCATAGGCAGCGATAGAACCATCTTCTGTAAAACTCAATCCGCCTAAAGATGTTGTACCATCTTTTGAAAATGAATTAGGATCTAAAAAGACTTCTTCTTTTGTATTTTCTCCTTTTCTATATAAAACAGATTGGTTCTGAAGGCCATCATTCTTATAAAAATAGGTGTAATCGCCTTCCACAAATGGAGCCGAAATTTTTTCATAATTCCAAAGCTTTTCCATGCGATCTTTCAGCTTACTTCTAAAAGGAATTTGATTAAGATAATCAAATGTAACTTCGTTTTGAGCTTTTACCCATGCTTTCGTATCTTCCGCATAATCATCTTCTAACCAACGGTATGGATCTTGAACTGGTGTATCAAAATAGGTGTCCACAGTATCTACCTTTTTGGTTTCTGGGTAGCTTAATTTCATAGTAACGTCTTCTTTTTCCGTTTTGTTTTGGTCGTCTTTACAAGCAACAATCGTGGCAAGTGCCAAAACGCATAATAGTGATTTCCTCATAGTGTTTTTGGTTTATTTGAGTAATCAACAAAAATAAGGGATTTAATTGCTAAGTAATGTTAAAGAGAAGATTACGAAGTAACTTTTTATTCTGGGTATTCAATTCGCAGATGATAAATATTGGTCAGTTTCTGCTTCAAAACCTTTTTAATTGATTGAATTTCCTTAAAGGTAATATTGGCATTTAAAAACTGATCATCGTTCATTTGTTTATTTAAAATAGCCTCTACAAATTCATCAATTTTTGTTGATGTGGGTTCTTTTAAACTCTTGGAAGCCGCTTCTACACTATCGCACATCATTAAAATAGCCGTTTCTTTACTAAAAGGTTTAGGACCAGGATACATAAAATCGGTTATGTCCAGATTCTCATTCAGCTCCTTTTCTTTCATATAAAAATAATAAACAACGCTCGTTCCATGATGGGTTCTTATAAAATCGATTACCCGATCTGGAAGATTATTTTTTCGGGCTATTTCAATACCATCAATAACGTGGTTGACAATAATATTGGCACTTTCAGTTGGTGATAATTCATCATGTGGATTAATTCCTGTCGATTGATTTTCGGTGAAATACGTTGGGTTTTTCATTTTTCCAATATCATGATATAAGGCTCCAACGCGCACCAACATAGCGTTGGCACCTATTTCGTTGGCAGCAGCTTCAGCCAAATTAGCAACATTTAATGAGTGGTGAAACGTTCCTGGAGCTTTATTGGAAAGTTCTTTCAATAAATTGGTATTCGTATCCGATAATTCTAATAAAGATACATCCGAGACTAATCCGAAGAGCTTTTCATAGGCATAAATCAGCGGTTGCACAAATAAGGTTGCTAATCCGCAGAGCACAAACAATCCGAATGTTTCCCACTCTAAAGTTTCTACACTACCTTCATGAATAACGAAAAAGGCGAAATAGGCTATAATATAAATTAAGGTAATTTGACCAACAGAAATAAACAAATTGGCGCGTTTATATAGTTCAGAAACGGTTAAAATAGTCACAATTCCTGCAATAATTTGTAAAAACATATATTCATAACTATTTGGAACAACGAGTCCTAATAATAAGACAGTTAAAACATGTGTAAATAGCCCTAGTCTTGCATCAAAAAAGGCTTTCAATACCAAAGGGAGAATACAAATTGGCACAACATAGATATATTGTGAATTATAATTAACAACCAATGTGGTGATTAAAACCATGAATGCTACGTTAAAGAAAATAAAGGTGACTTTGACATTATTTTCAAAAACGGATAAGCGGTATTTACGCAAAAATAAAAGCAACATTAACAAGGCTAAAGCTACCAAAAGAGTATATGCAAAAACAATCCACAGGTAGTTGGACCTGCTCCATACTTGCGATTCATATTCAGATTCCAACGATTTTAAAATTTGGAATTTCACGCCTTCTACTACTTCACCTTTAGAAATAATCAGTGTTTCGCGTTCAACACTACCACGAATAAAGGACACTTTATCCAATTCTTCTTGAAGCACGCGTGATGAAAACTCCTTGTTAAATTCTAAATTAGGTTCTACTAAATCAAAAAATAACGATATAAAATCCGTTTTATAAGAAACTAAATCTGCACTCTCTAAAACTCTAGTAATAATTTCAGACACTTCATTTTCTTGAACCAAGTTGGTGAATTGCGTTTGTTCTTTCTCTACGCGACCCTCTAAAATGATGATTTTTTTGGTTTCCGAATAATTATATTCTTCATTTAGGACACCAAATTGATACAACTTATCAATGATTTCGGTACCTGCCAGTTTTAAGGCATTTTGCTTATTATAAGTAAGAGAATCTGGAAAAACAGATTTAAACTCCCGACTAAAATTGTTAGAAACTTTGCTAGGAATAGAGGCATCTAAATTAAAATACAACGGAACAGCATCTTTAATCTCCTGTTTTTCCGTAGTTATTTCAGCATCTGTTTTTTTTATAGCGAAGTTAAAAGGCGCATATAAATTTTCAGATTGCCAAGGTTTTCCTTTTTCGAAATTATATTTAAATTTACCGCTCTTGGGGAATAAATACACTATTAAAAACGTAGTAGATATAAAAAGCAACAGCTTATAAGCTAAAGTGTGATTTTTATAGAGTGCATTTATTAGGTCTTTCATAAATTGAAGAAATATTTTCAAATGTAGTAAAATATAGTCGAAAATTAGGGTTGTATAAAATGCTAATCATTCTGCATTCTATTAAAAAATGATTAATTTTGTGCCATTAAAAAATTAAACGTAAAAAACATGAGTAAAGAAGTCGTTATTGTATCAGCAGCTAGAACACCAATTGGTAGTTTTTTAGGATCCCTTTCCACAATTCCAGCACCACGTTTAGGTGCCATAGCTATTAAAGGCGCTTTAGAAAAAATCAATTTAAAGCCTGAATTAGTTCAAGAAGTTATAATGGGTCATGTTGTTCAAGCAGGAGCTGGACAAGCACCAGCCAGACAAGCGGCTATTTACGCAGGTATTCCAAATACGGTTCCTTGCACTACAGTGAATAAAGTATGTGCTTCTGGAATGAAAGCAGTTATGCAAGCAGCCCAAGCTATTGCTTTAGGTGATGCGGATGTTGTAGTGGCAGGCGGAATGGAAAATATGAGTTTAATTCCACATTACTTACATGCCAGAACAGGTACTAAGTTTGGTCCTGCTAAAATGGAAGATGGTATGCAACGTGATGGTTTAGTAGATGCATATGACCAAAATGCGATGGGAGTTTGTGCTGATTCTTGTGCGACTGAATATAAATTTTCACGTGAAGATCAGGATGCCTATGCTATTCAATCTTATAAACGATCAGCGGCCGCTTGGGAGGCTGGTAAATTTGATAATGAAGTAGTTTCGGTTGAAGTTCCTCAACGTCGTGGTGATGCACTGATTATAGATAAAGATGAAGAATTTACTAACGTTAAATTAGACAAAATACCAGCTTTACGTCCCGCTTTTACGAAAGATGGAACGGTTACAGCTGCCAATGCTTCAACGATTAATGATGGTGCAGGTGCCATGGTTTTAATGAGTCGCGAGAAAGCTGATGAATTAGGATTGAAAGCTTTAGGAACTATTAAAAGTTTTGCCGATGCTGCTCATGAGCCAGAATGGTTTACAACAGCACCAGCTAAAGCCTTACCAAAAGCCTTAGATAAAGCAGGAATTAGTATAAATGATGTTGATTTCTTCGAGTTCAACGAAGCATTTTCAGTTGTTGGTTTGGCGAATATGAAGATATTAGGTTTAAACGACTCCAATGTAAATGTAAATGGTGGTGCTGTTTCTTTGGGTCACCCACTTGGCTGTTCAGGTGTTCGTATTCTAATAACCTTATTAAATGTTTTAGAACAAAATAATGCAAAAATTGGTGCAGCTGCTATTTGTAATGGTGGTGGTGGTGCTTCGGCAGTTGTTATCGAGAGAAACTAATACGCTAATTTTTACATGCAATACGGAATTTGTAATTTAAGTATCGTTCCATTACGACTGGAACCGAATGACCCAAGTGAACTTGTTTCACAGGTGTTGTATGGCGATTATTTTAAGGTGCTTGAAAAACGTAAGGCATGGAGTAAAATTCGATTGGGTTTCGATACATATGAAGGTTGGATTGACAACAAACAGTATGTTGACATTACCGAAGATGATTACAAAAAACTTCATCAAGAAACACCTATTCTTTCTACTGATTTAGTCGAATTTATTCAAGATAGCGATAGTCAATTATATCCAATTCCTTTAGGTTCTAGTTTAAATGGATTGGATTTATTAAAACATACACATGATGGAAATGCAGTGCATGACGTTTCGCCAAAAGCACATATTTTAAAAACAGCATTTACCTATTTAAACGCACCTTATCTTTGGGGTGGAAAAACACCTTTTGGAATAGATTGTTCGGGTTTTACACAAATGGTTTATAAACTAAATGGTTATAAATTATTCCGTGATGCCTCACAACAAGCGACACAAGGTGAAGCCTTGAGTTTTATTGAAGAGAGCTATCCTGGCGATTTAGCTTTTTTTGATAATGATGAAGGCCATATTGTTCACGTTGGCATTATTATGCCAGATAATTTTATTATTCATGCACATGGAAAAGT
>CBFHJN010000010.1:289-27418 GCA_965655805.1 Flavobacteriaceae bacterium | reverse complement strand
ATAGTGCTCATCAATAATAGTTGCCAAACCAATGTTTGAAGAAACCTCCAACGATCTAGCAGCCGAAATTTTACCGTAGCCACCATGCTTGGAATCGGTAATGGCACGACCGTAAAATATTTTTCGTCCTTGTTTAGTATCAACAATGGTTGATGTATCAATGACTTTGTCTTCTAAAGCAGCCATTAAAGCCATGACTTTAAAGGTAGAACCTGGTTCATGCGATTCACCAACAGCATAATTTAGTTTTTCGTAATAGGTTCCATTTGCCGTTTTTCCTAAATTAGAAATAGCACGAATTTCACCTGTAGCCACTTCCATAACCACAACGCATCCATGTTCTGCTTGGTAAAACTCTAATTGCTGCAATAAAGCATGATGTGCAATATCCTGAATATTCACACTCAATGTGGTGTAAACATCATAGCCATCTTTTGGTTCAATTTGGTTATAATCGGCAATCGGTTTCCATTGTCCTTTGCCTATTTTTTGTTTTAATCGCCTGCCATCAGTACCACGCAAATATTTTATACCAAAAGCACCATCAATACCTGCTCGCGTTGCATTTCCTTTTTCATCGAAACGTTCGTAACCAATAGAGCGCTGTGCAATTCCTCCAAGCGGGTGCTCACGTTTGGTTGTTTGCTCAACAATTAATCCACCTTTAAAAGCGCCTAAATTTAATAAAGGGAAATCGCGAATACGGATATAATCTGAATACCCAATATCGCGAGCAAGCAAATAATATCTGTTTTTATTGGCACGCGCTTTCCGTATTTCTTTTTGATAATAGGCCGAAGGTTTTCCAGAATACTTTGATAACGAATCGCACAATGGCTTTAATAAGGATTCAAATCGTGCCGAAGAAGGCGTAATAGCATCCAAACGAATATCATATTTTGGAACTGAGGTTGCCAATAAATTGCCGTTGGCTGAATACACATTGCCACGATTAGCAGGAATCACCACATTTTCAATATTGTGTTCTTCTGCCATGCTTCGGTATTTATCACCTTGAAGCATTTGGATACTGAAAAGTTTAAACACGACTGCCAGAGCGAAGATGAACATACATCCTGCTACAAAATATAATCGGTTTAATATGTTCTTCTCGTTTGTTGCCAAGCTGAACTACTTTTTAGATTTAACTTTTATTTTAGTTGGTGGAATTTCTGAAATTGCCAATCCTTTTTTTTCCATTTTCAACTCTACGACGGTTTCTTTTTTTAATTCCATTAGACGTGTCCTGCCATCCACAAAAGCCGATCGTAATTCTTTTGCTTCATTATTTAATCGTGCTATTTGATGCACTTTTTTATCTGCACTATGCGAACTGGCTATCATAACAATGGCCAAAACGGACACAAACAAAATCATCCGCCAACTTTTTGGCGCATCTTCGTTTATTAGAAACGTTCCCTTTAGTATGTTATAAAATCCTTTTTTCATCTGTTTCCTTATTACATAGGAACTATAGTTTTTCTGCTATGCGAAGTTTGGCACTCCTTGCGCGATTATTTAATTTTATTTCTTCTCGCGAAGGCACAATTAAACCACCAACTTTTTTCATAGGCACTTCAAAATTGCCATATATATCACGTTCGGGTTCACCTTCAAAAAGACCATTTCTTATAAAACGTTTTACCAACCTATCTTCTAAAGAATGATAGGATATAACACTTATCCTACCACCTACTACCAAAATTTCTGGCGCTTGCAGTAAGAAGGATTTTAAAACTTCAATTTCTTGATTCACCTCAATGCGAATGGCTTGATAAATTTGAGCTAGCACTTTATTTTCTTTTTTATGCTGTAAAAAAGGCTTCAATGCTTCTTTTAATTGATCCGTTGTTTTAATCGGTTCGTTTTTACGTTGCTCAACTATCACGCGTGCCATGGCATTTGCTTGTCGTAATTCACCATACTGCCAAAGCACTTGACTAATTTGTTCTTCATCATAATCATTCACCACATGGTAAGCAGACAGATCACTTTTTTGATTCATACGCATATCCAAATCCGCTTCAAATCGGGTTGAAAAACCACGTTCTGCGACATCAAATTGATGAGATGACACACCAAAATCAGCCAAAATACCATCTACTTCTTTTACACCATAAAAGCGTAAAAACCGTTTCATAAACTGAAAATTCTCATGAATCAGCGTAAACCGCTCGTCATCAATCGTGTTTTCTAATGCATCAGGATCTTGATCGAAAGCAAATAGTTTTCCGTTTTTTCCAAGCCGCTTGAGGATTTCTTTACTATGACCACCACCTCCAAAGGTGACATCCACGTAAACGCCATCCTCCTTGATATTCAAACCATCAACGGTTTCTTTTAATAAAACTGGATTATGATATTCCATAGTCGTCATCATCTTGTCCCATTACTTCTTCTGCTAAATCCGCAAAATCACCTGTAGCATCATCAATAGCCTGCTCGTATTTATCCTTATCCCAAATTTCAACAATATTAATAGCGGACGACATGACAATTTCTTTTGAAATATCAGCGAATGCCACCAAATCTTTAGGAATAAGCAGTCGACCTGTGGCATCCACTTCAATAATTTTAACACCAGCTGTAAAGCGACGAATAAAATCATTGTTCTTTTTCTTGAATCGATTTAGCTTATTTACTTTCTGCATTAAAGCTTCCCATTCCGCCATTGGATACAATTCCAAACACGGTTGAAAAACAGCACGTTTTAAAACAAAGCCATTTTGAAGCGCAGGAGCCAATTGTTTTTTCAGCGCAGCAGGCAACATCAATCGTCCTTTTGCGTCTACTTTACATTCGTATGTTCCTATTAATGAGCTCAAAGCGTTTTGTGTCGATTCTTGGGTTTAAGTTTCAAATATATTGAAAATTTTACCACCTTTTACCACTTTTTACCACTTTGTTGATAATTTTTTGATTATTACTATAAACTGAATACCGCAACTTCCCAAACAAAAGGCTTAACAACTACCAGTCAGGAATTTATAGCGTACATAATTTTAACAGATTGAAATTGTTAATATCTTGAACAGAAGTAAGCGTTGTACCTTTTCAGAAATATGGATTTATTATCAATGATTTACCTATATTTGTCTTTATAGAAAAGATGAATCAATTAATGGCGCACAGGTTAAAAAAAGAAAAAAGCTATAGTTACATAGAGGTAGGAACGGGTCAGCCCATCATTGTTTTGCACGGTTTAATGGGCGGATTGAGTAACTTTGATTCCGTAACAAGTTATTTTAGCCAAAAAGGGTATCGGGTAATTATTCCTGAATTACCAATTTACACCATGTCGCTTTTAAAAACGAATGTGAAAAGTTTTGCCAAGTATTTGCATGACTTTATAGAATTCAAAGAGCTGGATGATGTTATTTTATTAGGAAACTCACTAGGTGGACATATTGGTTTGTATCACACGAAACTATATCCAAAAAAAGTAAAAGCGTTGATTATTACGGGAAGTTCTGGATTGTATGAGAGCGCAATGGGTGGTGGTTATACCAAACGAAGCGATTACGAAGTAATAAAAAAGAAAGCACAAGATGTTTTTTATGATCCTGAAGTAGCTACAAAAGACATTGTTGATGAAGTTTATGAAACGGTAAACGACCGAAATAAATTAATTAAAACATTAGCCATTGCTAAAAGTGCCATTCGTCATAACATGGCTAAAGATTTACCGAACATGACGACACCAACTTGCATTATTTGGGGTAAAAATGATACGGTTACGCCTCCTGAAGTCGCTGTAGAGTTTGATGAACTTTTACCTGATTCTGAATTGTTTTGGATAGATAAATGTGGCCATGCTGCCATGATGGAACATCCTGATGAATTTAACACCATTTTAAATGGTTGGTTAACGAAACGCGGATTATAAAACAGTAACTCTTAAAAACCCAAATTCCGGGAAAAAGCTATGGAAATTAAATCGGCAGAATTTGTAATGAGCAATTCTGATGTTGCGAAATGTCCCAAAAACTTGATTCCTGAATATGCCTTTATTGGACGCAGTAATGTAGGGAAATCATCCTTAATAAACATGCTCACTAGCCGAAAGAGTTTAGCAAAAACCTCGGGTAGACCAGGAAAAACGCAACTTATCAATCATTTCTTGATAAATAAAAATTGGTATTTAGTAGATTTACCAGGATATGGATACGCCCGAGTTTCTAAAAGTTCTAAAAAAACATTTCAAAAATTTATAACGGATTATTTCAGCCAACGAGAACAATTGGTTTCCGCTTTTGTTCTGGTTGATATTCGGCACAAACCGCAACCTATAGATTTAGAATTTATGGCTTGGATGGGTGAAAATGGGATTCCATTTTCCATCATATTCACCAAAGCGGATAAACTAAAACCGCAAGCTATCCTAAATCACGTTGCAGAATATACTGCAATTATGTTAGAAACTTGGGAACAAATGCCCAACTATTTTATTACCTCATCCTCAAAAGATATCGGTAAAGACGACGTATTGAATTACATCCATGAAGTGAACGAAAATATGGAGTCTTGAAAAACGTATTTATAATACTATTAATTCTATTCTACTTTCATATTTCCTTTGGACAAGAAGCCCTATATAAGGATGAAAATGGCCAAGCTATAGACCGTGAAACCTATTTTAACAACTCACGTGACTCCAATTTATCTTTAAGTAGTTGGAAGTTTATTGATGAAAATGGCACAGAAAATTACACCAGCCATGATAAGTTTCTAAAAGGTAATTTTATTTATGAAGATCTTATTTTTCAATTAGAAAAAATTATAAATAGAAAAGCTTCTGATAACACCATCCTTCTACTAGAATACATCTACAAAGATGATTTTTGCTCAAAAGATTCTGATAATAAATGGACGAAAAGAGACATTGCTCACAGAAAGAAATATCATGAAACACTGAGAGTAGAGTTGAACAAACGAAATATCACCTATATCACGTTGTTTGAGGAAGGTATTATTCTAAAAAATAAGCCTGAAAAGGATGACGAATATTTCTTTATAGATAAAAACAATTATTTCAAGACACTACTTTTTACCCAACCAACGCTCTGTGGCTCTTTTTCATTAATAAAACCAAACGGTCAGACCATCATTAGAAATGGCGAATTTGACCCAGAAATGATGGTAGAATTTTTGACTGATGATAATTGGTTATTGTTTTTTAAGGCAAACGATTAAATAAAATTATCTAATTATGAAAACCCTATTAAGCACCCTGCTTATTCTATTTATTTTCCAAACTTCTAGTGCTCAAGAAAATATATATTCAGATGAAAATGGCAACGCTTTAAATAAAGAAGACTATTACGCAAAATGGCGCAATAAAGACTTATCTTATAGTACGTGGCTGCATGTTGATGAAAAAGGTACTACGCATCACACCTTAAAACAAGATTTATTTCTAAAAGGTGTTTTCAATTATCAAGAAATAAAAACACAGATGGAAATTCTAATAAACAGGAAGATTCCAGACAGCAATACCATTCTTATTGAATACATGTATAAAGATGATTTATGCACACCTCGTTGGGATAATAAATGGACAAAAGTTGAAATAGCAGACCGAAAATTTTATTTAGATACGTACCGTGAAGATATAGAACTGAAAAATATAATCTTTATCGTTTTATTTGAAGCTGGCATGACCTTAAAAAATAATCCGCGTAAAAAAAATGAATATTTTTTTATGGACAACGAAAACTACTTTCGAAATAAACTTTTCAAATCTCCAACCTTATGTGGTTCGTTTGCTTTAATTAAATCAAGCGGTCAAGTTTTATAATAAGAAATGGTGAATATCGTGCTGATATGATGGCTGAACTACTAAATAATGAAATCTGGGTCCAGTTTTTTAATTAAGAACAATAAGTTTGCTTATGATTTCACATCCAAAGCATCACGTAGCGCATTTCCCATAAGCATAAATGCCATAACCAAACTCATAATACACAAACCTGGAATTAAAGCCAAATACGGCTTACCGAGAATAATGTAATTGTAATGATCTTTTATCATAGCTCCCCAACTTGCCATAGGTGGTTGTGCTCCAATACCTAAAAAGCTTAATCCACTTTCAATAAGAATAGCAGCTGCAAAATTTGCTGCCGAAATAACAATAACGGGTGCCATAATATTGGGTAAAATATGTTTCGTGATAATCCGAAAATCATTAAATCCTAAAGCACGAGCTGCTGTTACATATTGCATTTCTTTAACTCCCATTACTTGACCACGAACCACACGTGCTACCTCAACCCACATGGTTAAACCGACTGCAATAAACACTTGCCAAAATCCTTTGCCTAGCGCCAAGGTAATGGCAATTACCAATAATAAGGTTGGAATAGACCACGATACATTTATAAACCACATAATAATAGCATCCACACGACCACCAAAATATCCAGCCACACTTCCCATAAAAATGCCAATAACAAGCGAAATAAAAACTGCTATAAAGCCTATAAAAAAAGATATTCTAGCACCAATAAGAATTCGACTTAACAAGTCGCGACCATATTTATCGGTTCCAAAGAGAAAGGTTTTATTCGAAATGAATTCGGATACGCTCAATCCATTCATATCGATTGATTTGGTCATCCCTTCCAAGCCATCTGATGCATATTCGGTATAAGTTAGTGCATTATCATCAACAGAATAAGCTGTAATTGGAATTTCAGTATCTTGAATTTTCTTGCCAAAAAACAAGCTTGAAAACATCGATTGTTCACTTTCAACCGTTTGTGGGATCGTCAACATATCTACCGAGAATCCTGGTTTTTTAGAATGAATGGATATATGCATCTGATTGGCATACTCCGAATTATCAGGAGCAATAACGTAGGCAAAAATGGAAACAAGGCCTACAAAAACAATAAAACCAAAACTAAAAACGCCCCAGAAATCTTTTTTGAATTTCTGGAGCGCTAATTGACTTAATGAGCTAGATGGTTGACTCATGAATTTTTTAATCCTTAACTGTCGCTACTTTTTTAATGGCGTATGATGTTTTTAAATCTTCTAAAACATGTAATGCTTCTTCAACATAAACATCCTTGCTTAAACTTTCGTGCCAGCGCTCACGCTTATCTTTTAAAACGGTATCCTGCTCAAACAGTTTTTGCTCGTAAGGCAACGACTCATAGGTTAAATTTGTTTGGTATTCACCTATTTTATCAAACGTTTTAGATTCTGTTTCGTTGGCATCTAATTGCGCTTTGTAATCCGCATAGTTTAAAGGATATACTTTCTCATCCATACGTGCGCGAACCCATTGTGCGTTTTCAGAAATTAATTTGAGTTGTTCGTTATCCTTCATACGATTATTACTCTTTTTAATGGTTGAGTCATAATCAAAATAACCTTCCCACAAGTCATAATCTGCGGCATCAATTTCATCCCAAGTTAATGGGTTTCTCTGATCTTTTTCGCCAATATCAATAAAACTAAAACGGTCTGGAACAACTACGTCACTTTTCACACCTTCCAATTGCACTGAACCACCATTAATTCTATAATATTTTTGTCGTGTAACTTTTAATGCACCTAAATCGCCTTCTTGGTTATTTTTAACCATGCGGTTTAAATCGTAAAAAGACTGAACGGTTCCTTTACCATAGGTTTGTTTACTACCAATAATGATAGCGCGTTTGTAATCTTGCATGGCTGCCGCCATAATTTCGGAAGCAGATGCTGAAAACTCATTGACTAGAATAACTAAAGGACCGTCCCAGACAATAGATTTATCGGTGTCATTTAAAACTTCTTTTGGATCTTCTGTTGAGCGTACTTGAACAATTGGACCATCTTCAATAAATAATCCTGCCATTTCCACAACTGTTTGTAGGGAGCCTCCGCCATTGTTACGCAAGTCTAAAACTAAACCTTCCATACCTTGTTCTTTCAAGCGTAAAATTTCGTTTTTAACGTCGGTAGCGGCATTTAATTTTTGATAATCTTCAAAATCAGCATAAAATTTAGGTAGATTAATAATACCAAAGTTTTTACCATCCTTTTGTACAAAAGCTGACTTGGCATGCGTTTCTTCAATTTCAACCACATCACGCGTTATTTTAATAACTTTGGATGTTCCATCAACTTTCTTAACCGTTAGATACACATTGGTGCCTTTTGGTCCTTTAATTAATTTTATGGCATCATCAATGCGCATACCTGTAATTGTGATAGGCTCTTTTTCATGTTCTTGACGTACTTTCACAATCACATCACCAACTTCTAATTCTTTTCCTCGCCAAGCTGGACCTCCTGAAATTAATTCCAAGATTTTAGTATTATCATTTCGTTTTTGCAAACGCGCTCCAATACCCTCTAATTTACCAGCCATATCCTGATTAAAAGCCTCTTTATCTTGAGGTGCAAAATAGGTGGTGTGTGGATCAAATTCTTGTGCAATGGCATTGATATACATAACAAACCAATCATCACGACCCAAATCATCTATATAATCATTGTAATAAATATCAATGGTTTTCAAAGTAGATTCGCGTGCTTCTTTTTCTATTTCTTTTAAAGATTTTTTCGCAATTCGTTCTGTTTTCAAAGAATCAGCTAACGCGTTGGTTTTTTCAAGGTTTTTCTGCTCCTGCATTAAGTCATCATAATTTGATAAATTACTATACTTTAAACGTTGCCTCCAACGATCCGTTAATTCCTTTTTATTTTTTACATAACCGATAGACTCATAATCGGCATTATAGGTTTCGTTAATGCTATAATCAAAAGGTTCTTTTAAAATATCATGATAAATTACTTTAGCTTCATCAATCCGTTGAATTAATCGCTCGTGTGTTAAACTGAAAAATGAAATATCATAGGCTTTCAGTTGATCATCTAATTCTGTTTTATATTTTGAAAACTCCTCAATATCTGATTTATAAAAATATTGTTTCAATGGATCTATTTGATCTAAATAGTCCAAATAGACCTGTTCCGAAAAGCTATCGTCCATAGCTTTTGGATCAAAATGGCCACGCTCTAAAACGTAAGTTATTACTTGAACAAGTAATTTATCTTTATCGGGATCGTCAAATGTTTTGGTAGTAAAACTACAGGATGCAAAGGCTAATAAAAGCAGCAGCACTAAAATGTTATAATTCCTTTTCATAATTCTCAAAAAAAGCATAGGTTATTTTTCACTAAATTAACGAAAAAACCATGCCAATATAACCATTCCTTATTAATTTTTTGTTAAACCATATAAATTCAGGCTTTGCAGATGAATTTATGTATTTTAGCATATTGAAAAAACGGTATTAAAAATGACAAAAAGACCACTAATTTTAGTCACAAATGATGATGGCATTACAGCTCCGGGCGTTCGGGCTTTAATTGAAGCCGTAAAAGAATTAGGCGATATAGTTGTAGTAGCTCCGGACAGTCCGCAAAGTGCCATGGGACATGCTATTACCATCAATTCCACATTACATCTGGAACAGGTTAAAATTGATGATTCTGGCCGAATAGAATACAGCTGCTCCGGAACACCAGCAGATTGTGTAAAATTAGCGGTTAATGAAATTTTAGACAGGCGTCCTGACCTTTGTGTTTCAGGTATAAATCATGGCTCCAATTCGTCCATAAATGTTATTTACTCTGGCACCATGAGTGCTGCTTTAGAAGCTGGTATTGAAGGCATTCCAGCTATTGGTTTTTCGCTTTTAGATTATAATTATAATGCCGATTTTACAGCAGCCAAAGTTATTGCCAAAAAAGTAACCCAAGAAGTTTTAAAAAATGGTTTACCTAAAGATGTGGTTCTAAATGTTAATATACCCAACCTAAAACATGAGGACATTCAAGGCATTAAAATTTGCAGACAAGCCAAAGCAAATTGGCAAGAGGAATTTGACAAACGCCAAACCCCTCAGGGAAAAGATTATTATTGGCTAACAGGTAAATTTGTTAATTTAGATAAAGGTGAAGATACCGATGAATGGGCTTTAGAAAATGGTTATGTTTCTGTAGTTCCTGTTCAATTCGATTTAACCGCACACAATTACGTTCAGCAATTAAATACATGGAATTTTAATGATTAAAAAAGAAGTTTTAATAGGATTAGTAGTCGGCATAATAGCCAATGCCATTGGTGTATATTTAGCTACTATGGTTTTGGGGAATCATGATGGTTTTATGATAGCGCTGAAAAACGCATCGGCCGAAGGGTTTTTAGGAAAACTAGTCAGCTTGGGAGCTATTTTAAATTTGGTTGCCTTTTTCGTTTTCATAAAAAAGAAACAAGATTATCGCGCTAGAGGTGTTCTTTTAGCAACTGTAATTATTGCGGTTTCAACATTTCTTTTTAAATTTATGTAATATGAAGTATTATATAGTTGCTGGTGAAGCTTCAGGAGATTTACACGGATCCAACCTAATGAAAGCTTTAAAAACAGAAGACATAAACGCAGATTTTCGGTTTTGGGGAGGCGATTTAATGCAAGCCGTTGGCGGCACTTTGGTCAAGCACTATAAGGAACGTTCCTTTATGGGTTTTGCGGAAGTGATTATGAACATACGTACCATTTTTAAGGATTTCGATTTATGCAAATCTGATATTACCGAGTACCAACCAGACGTAATTATTTTTATAGACAACTCGGGTTTTAATTTGCGCATTGCAAAATGGGCGAAACAAGAAGGTTTTAAAACCAATTATTATATCTCACCACAAGTTTGGGCATCACGCGCAGGACGAGTAAAAGACATTAAACGCGATATTGATGCCATGTATGTTATTTTACCGTTTGTTGAAACGTTTTATAAAACCCACAATTATCCAGTAACATTTGTTGGACACCCACTTATTGATGCCATTTCGGGTCGTGATCAGGTGGAAGAAGCAGCTTTTAGAGCGGAAAACGAATTAAGTCCGAAACCAATTATTGCCTTATTACCAGGAAGCAGAAAACAAGAAATTTCTAAAATGCTTTCGGTTATGTTAAGTTTGGTGAAAGATTACCCAACCTATCAATTCGTGATAGCTGGAGCACCAAGTCAAGAGTATGATTTTTATAAGTCTTTTATTAAAGATTCCAACGTACATTTTATATCCAATAAAACGTATGATTTATTAAGTGTGGCTTCTGCAGCTTTGGTTACATCTGGAACCGCAACCTTGGAAGCAGCCCTATTTAAAGTACCGGAAGTGGTTTGTTATAAAGGTAGTTGGCTATCCTACCAAATTGGCAAACGATTAGTTAAACATATTAAATACATTTCTTTGGTGAATTTAATTATGGATCGAGAAGTTGTTAAAGAATTAATCCAAGATGATTTTACACGGAAAAACCTCAAAACAGAACTGGATAAAATTCTTGATACACCAACACGAAATAAGATGTTTTTGGATTATTATGAGCTTGAAAAAAAGTTGGGTGGTAAAGGCGCAAGTACGAAAACAGCACAATTAATTTACAAATCTCTTAATCCGTAATCGGTAAACTTTCGAATAATTTTTCACTTGTATTTTCATTGCTAGAAAGTGTTTCTTGTAATGATTTGGCAATAGCATAACCCAGTAATGGCGGAACGGCATTCCCTATTTGTTGATATTGGCTTAAACCTTTTTCCCAACTCATTTTGGTACGCATACCTTGAAAAACAAAGGTATCTGGAAATGATTGTAATCGTGCACCCTCACGAGCGGTGAAATTCCGATGCAAATATGGATGAATAAAATTACTTTGAAAAGATGCTGCTATTGTTGGAGCCGGTTTATTGGCATGCAATCGTTGATTATTCTGTGAAAAAACAATTTTCGATTTCTCCTTTGGATTACCACGTTTTACAGCCGCATGTTCTTGAGATACATGCGCTAATGATTCACCAGCTTTTATTACCTGAAACCGATTAATTAAGCGTTGGGTATGACGCATGGCCACATGGTTAAAAACCTTTTTACTTTCCTGCCTAATAAACGCTTGATAGTTATTGACAGCTTGGGTTTCGTAAGTCATTTTTTCGGTGCCTTCAGATGCCTTTATTTGCGGTAAATCGGAAATAGCTTGCCATACGGTTACGGGATTTTCATAGGTTTTTCTTGGGAATTGTGGTTGCTTATCCAAATCCTTTCGGATGCCAATCATAATAACGCGTTGCCTGTTTTGCGGTACACCATAATCTGAAGCCAACAAAACTTGATAATCTACGTGATAACCAATACCAGCATTTTCAAATTCCTCCTTCATCAGTTTTATAACCTGACCTTTTTGCATGGATAATAAGCCACGAACATTTTCCATTACAAAGGCTTTGGGTTGAACATCAGTAACTACCCGAACAAACTCATAAAACAATTCGTTTCTCGGGTCCGATTTAACTTTATTTCTATTTTTATTAGCCAGTGAAAACCCTTGACAAGGCGGACCACCAACCACCACATCAACCGGTTCTGAAATATGTTTTTTTATTTCTGCTGATGATATTTTGCGAAGATCATTTTGAATAAACGGGACACTAGGAAAGTTATGCGTGTAGGTTTTTTCACAGTTTTCATCGACATCACTAGCCAAAAGCGTTTTGAATCCAGCCCATTTAAAACCAAGTGCTAATCCACCACAACCAGAAAACAAATCGATGACATTCATAATTAGAAAATTCTTTTGAAATGTTAAAAGTAACCGTTTTATGTGTGTTGAGCAACCAAGTTTTTAAGTAGTTTTTATTTTTTTAAACAAAAAAGTGTATTTTCGAGCCATGCGAAAACTATTACTAATTTTACTTTGCTTTGTTTCTTTTTCGGCTTGTAAGTCTTCTAAAAAAGCGACCCATTCATCCAAAAGAACAACAAAATCTGCACCAATCACCAAAAAAATAGGTAGTAACAGCGGAACTTACAATTCGCAAGCTGAATCTATTATAGATTATGCTAAAACCTTTGATGGTGTCAAATACAAGTATGGTGGCACGACAAAGAAGGGCATGGATTGTTCCGGATTGATTGTCACAACTTTTAAAAAAGAAAATATTCAATTACCACGTACAACGTCTCAACTTGCTGTAACTGGTGATTGGGTTGATGTGAAAGAGGTTCAGAAAGGCGATTTATTATTTTTTGCAACTAGTAAAAACAGTAGAAATGTAAACCATGTTGGGATTGTTACCGAATCCCGAACCGGTTTTGTGGAGTTTATTCACGCCTCTACAAGCAGAGGTGTTATGATTTCAGAACTTTCTGAAAAGTACTGGTATTTTGCTTTTGTTCAAGCACGACGCATTCTATAAGATATTTTCGTAACTTACTATTGTGAAACTACTTGATTTTCCAATAGTTAAACTAACATGTTGCTTGATGTTAGGTATATTCGTGAGTTTGCAATTAGCATTATCACTCAAATTTTCAGTAGCAATAACGGCTGTACTTCTATTCATTCTTGCCCTTATATATTTTGTAAACCGAAATCAATTTAAACCATCCATTTGGTTTGGACTTACCACTTACTTATTGGTCATGAGTTTGGGGAATTTGAGTGTGAAAATTCATAATCATTTAAATTATGAAACCCATTACACGAATCAATATCATATTAGTGATGCTGAATTTTCACAGTTTCAACTACGCATTTCAGAAGTTCTAAAACCGAATCTGTACAACCAACGGTATATAGCGAAATTAGAAGCTATTAATGGTATGTCTGTTTTTGGAAATATCCTTTTAAACATCTCTAAAAACGATAACGTTTCTAGGTTTCAAGTAGACCACAGAGTATTGCTTTTTGGAAATCTAATAGAACTGTATAAACCATTAAATCCAGAGCAATTTGATTATAAAAAATTTTTAGAAAACCATCGGATTTATGCGCAGATATATAGCAAACCGGAATCTGTTTCTTTGTTGTCATCCGATAAAAACAGTATTCATGGTTATGCGGATTACATCCGACAAACATTAAACACCAAACTTAAAACATATCAATATTCGCCTTCCGAAATTGCTGTTATAAATGCCTTACTTTTAGGACAACGTCAGGATATTGACAAGGAATTATACACAGATTATGTAAACGCTGGAGCCATCCATATTTTGGCTATTTCTGGCCTTCACATTGGTATAATTTTATTTATTCTGAAATGGCTATTTAAACCTTTATTGCTTGTTAAACATGGTCGGTATATTTCTGCTATTTTAATTTTAATTATTCTTTGGAGTTATGCCGTGATTGCTGGTTTATCACCTTCAATTTTACGCGCAGTTACCATGTTCAGCGTCATTACTGTTGGCATGTATTTAAAACGGCCTTACAATATTTATAATACCTTGGCTATTTCAGCATTTATATTGCTCATTTGCAACCCAATGATTTTATTTGAAATTGGCTTTCAATTAAGCTATTTAGCCGTAATTGGTATTGTTGCCATTCACCCTCTACTCTATGAACGCTTAAAAACACCATTTTGGTTCCCTAATAAAATTATTGCATTAATTACGGTTTCACTTTCTGCGCAAATAGGAATTTTTCCGTTAAGCATTTTCTATTTCCATCAATTTCCAGGCTTATTTTTACTAACCAATGTCGTTATCATTCCATTTTTAGGTTTCATTTTAGGTTATGGTTTATTAGTCTTTGGGATGGCATTATTAGGTGTTCCACGAAGCATATTTACTGATGTATTTGGTGACATTATCAGTTATATGAATCAGTTTTTTAAATGGATTGCCCAACAGGAGGCTTTCATTTTTAGAGATATTCCTATGAATTGGTTTATGGTCGTTGGACTTTACCTAATCATTCTACTATTTACGCAATATTTTATGCGGAAATCTTACAAGCGACTTGTTTATGCTTTGGCTATGACTTGTTTGTTTCAGATTGGCCTATTCTACAACACATACTGGTATCACAACAAAAACGAATTGGTAGTTTTTCATAAAAGTAAACACAGTATTATTAGTAATAAAGTAGGCGAAAATTTAAACGTATTTCACAATTTAGATAGTTTGAAAATGAAAACCGAGTATAGTATTTCAAATTATCGTGTGGGAAATTTTATAGATAACATAGAATATCAGCCCATACAGAATGTGTATCGTTTTAATGAAAAAACCACTTTAATTGTTGATAGTTTGGGCGTTTATAAAAATCTATCTTTTAAACCCAATTATGTTATTTTGAGTCAATCACCAAAAATAAATTTAAACCGACTGATTGATTCTTTAAATCCGCAACTAATTATTGCAGATGGCAGTAATTACAAATCCTACATAAAAAGATGGACGGAAACCTGTAAAAAAAGAAAACGCCCTTTTCACTATACAGGTGAAAAAGGCGCTTTTATATTGAAATAAATTTAATAATTAATTTTTAAATTCAGCCTTAAAGGTTTGTGCGTAAGCTTGGAAATCTTGTTGGGTTTTAAAAGAGGTATGCTCATTGTTTTTAAACATTTTTAAATACAACTCTAATTGTTGAGGCGTTTTATAACCAACAACAGGTGCTAACAAACCACCATCTTCGTCTAAATACACAATAGTTGGATAAGATCGGATACTAAAGTAACGCGCTAATTCATGACCTGAATTTCGCTTATTAGCTTTGGCAGGATCATAGCCTGGATTGGTATAGGTTTTACCTTTAAAGGTAACTTTTTCATTACCTTCCGCATTGAACTTTACCGCATAAAAATGCTTATTCACATAGTCTGCTACATCTTTATTTTGAAAGGTGTTTTTATCTAACATTTTACAAGGACCACACCAATTGGTGTACATGTCCATCATAATTTTTTTAGGGTTTTTCTTTTGAAGTTCTACGGCTTCTTCTAACGTTACCCAATTAATTTCTTGTGCCACGCCAACTGCTGAAAACCCAATAATTAGTAATAATGTATAAACTAAATTTCTCATAATATGTTTGTTGTAATATATGTGTCTAACTTACAAAAAACACGCCGAAAAGGCGTGTTTTGAATAAAATTTTAACGATTTTTTCGATTAACGAACACCATGCATTAACTTTTTAAGTAATGGATTAAGTATCATTGAAATGATTCCAACGCCTAATGGAACTAAAGTGAAAATTAAAAAGAAAATACTTAATGAGTACTGCTCACTTATAGAATCAATCATACCTCCCATTTTTCCAGCAGCTTTTTGACCGATAGCAATAGCCAAATACCAAATACCAAACATAAAACCAATCATTCTACCAGGAACCAATTTACTCAAATAGGATAAACCCACTGGCGAAATACATAATTCGCCCATAGTATGGAACAGGAAAGCCATGATTAGAAATATCATGCTTACAGAGGCTGTTTTGGCACCTTGAGGTACATCAGCTGTTCCGTATGATAAAAATGCAAAACCAAGTCCTAATAAAACCAGCCCAATACCATATTTCATAGCAGCACTTGGGTTGTATTTACTTTCCCACCATTTAGAAAATAAAGGCGCCAATGTTATAATAAAGAAAGAATTAAGAATACCAAACCATGAAGCATCAACCTCATTTCCTTCTTGCGAAAATTTATCTGTCAATCTAAAAATCACTAAAATCCACAAACCTATAAATGCAATAGCAAGGAAAACGTTAGATAGTCCAATTTTTTTATATGTTTTTTTCGCTAAAAGAATGAGTACCCATGTAATAATTACTAAAGGAACTGTTGTTAAAAGTAAATCTACGATTTTGAATATCATTGCCGAATTACCTACTAAACTTCTATTTGTGTAATCTCTTGCAAACAATGTCATAGACCCTAATGCCTGTTCAAAGAACGCAAAGAAAAATACTGTAAAAACGCCAAATATGGAAACCGCTATAATACGATCTCTCACGATTGGCATGTAGCGTGAAATTCTAGTCACTAATAAAATTAAAAATAAAATTAATGCTAGAAGTACTACAACATTTGAGCCGCTCATATTACCAACGGTAAAAGGGAGTAAATTGGTGTTTTCAATTTTTTCTAGTGGATCATTAAATAAGTACAATAATCCTCCAACCGATGATAAAAGGATTAAGATTTTATCAAACATTGTAAAGGGGTTCAATTTTTCTTTCGGTACTTCCGAAGTATCGTGTTCTTTAGGACTTTCCTCGTTTATGTTTTGAGGCAATTCCACTTCATGGACACCAGATGGTTTTCCTCCAATACTTCCAAAAAGATCTTTTGCTAACCAAAATTGAATCAAACCTAAAAGCATAAAAATTCCAGCTAATCCAAATCCATAACTCCAACCATAATTTTCTGCCAAATAACCGCAAAGCATCATTCCGAAGAAAGCACCAGCATTTACACCCATGTAGTAAATAGTATAAGCACCATCTTTTTTTGATTCTTTACCTTTATACATATCTGAAATCATAGAGGTCATATTCGGTTTAAAGAATCCAGTCCCAATAATTAAAAGACCTAACCCAATATAAAATGAACTTGTCGTTTCCAATGCCATAGCCGCGTGTCCTAAAGTCATAAGTAAGCAACCTATTACAACAGCTACACGATATCCAGTATAGTTATCTGCAATCCAACCTCCAAGAATTGGCGTAAGGTATAGCAAGGAACCATAAGTACCAATTAAAGATAAGGCATTCTCACTAGTCCATCCCCAACCTGCATTGCCTCCAATTAAAGGTGCAGTTAAGAATAACACCAAAAGAATTCGCATTCCGTAGAATGAAAAGCGCTCCCACATTTCAGTAAAGAAGATTACAAATAATCCCGCGGGATGTCCAATTACTTTGTCCTTAAATAAATTTTCAATGTCAGTATTCATAGTATAGTTAGTTAAAATAAGTAAGAATATTTAGTGTACATTGCCCATTAATTTCTTCATTAGAGGCGAGAATAGTAGAACAACTAATCCAGCTCCTAACGCGTATTTTGAAATTAAATCGAAGCCATTAGTATAAATCTCTAACGTTTGTAAGCCACCAACATTTATGTCTGTGCTTTCTACTGCTAATTGTTTAGAGATGAAACCTACAATTTGAAATGCATAAGCCGATGATAAAAACCAAATACCCATCATAAAGGCTACTATACGTTTTGGAGATAAATCAGTAATTTTAGATAGACCAACAGGCGACATAAATAATTCTCCAATAGAAATTACAAAATACATAATAAATAAATATGCAAACGGAACCATACCATTTTCATTAGCACTAGCTCCACTTAATGACAGAATATAAAAACTTGCACCTGCTAAAATTAAACCCAAACCAAATTTATAAGGTGTTCTTGGATTTAAATTTCGTTTAGATAAATATGCCCATAAGAGTGACACAGGTATGGAAAGCACGATAATAACTAATGAGTTCAGCGAGTTTGTTTGACTTGCGTTCATAATACCATCCAAATCTACATTTCTATCAGCAAATAAGGTAATGACACTTCCTGATAATTCATGGAAGCCCCAAAATAGGGTCATGAAGAATGTAATTAAAAGCGCCATTATTAATTTCTTACGTTCATCAGAGGTTGCATTATATAAAATAATAATCATGTAAACCAAAATAGCTAAACCAATAAACTTAAATAGTAAGTTTACATAATTTTGATCACCTAAAAATGATTCACCTCCAGCAATGGCTTTATAAGAAGCTAATATGTATGCTATTAAAGGTGCACATAGAAAGGAAACAATTGGTATAAACGTTTTTTGAGGAATTCCTAAAATTTTCTTTTCATAAATTTCTGGATTTGGTGGTAATCCACGATCTCCAAAAACATTATTTTTAATACCACTCCAAAAGAAAATTAAACCTGTTAACATACCAATTCCTGCTAAACCAAAGCCATAATGCCAACCATATTCAGCCGCTAACCATCCACAAAGTAATGGTGCAACGAATCCTCCAATATTAATACCCATGTAAAAGATGGTAAACCCTGAATCTTTTCTCCGATCTCCATCTTCATAAAGCGAACCTACAAACGTAGAAATATTCGGCTTAAAAAATCCATTACCAACAACAATAAATGCTAAAGCTAAAAAGAAGGCGATATCATTTTCAATAGCCAATACAAAATGACCTAAAGACATTAATATACCTCCAAGAAAAATAGAGCTTCGCATGCCCAATATTTTATCAGAAATCCGACCTCCAACTACAGTTGAGGCATAAACCAAGGAGCCATAAGACGCATAAACTGCTGCTGCTGCAACATCTTTCTCTACCAATGCCAAAAATATCTCATTAACCATGTAGAGCATTAAAAGCGCACGCATACCATAGAAACTAAAACGCTCCCAGAGTTCAGCAAAGAACAAATAAAACAACCCTTTTGGGTGCCCAAACATTTGTGGCTCTCCTGATTCTGTTAAAATTGATTTTGACATATTTTTAGTTTATTAGTTAGATTAAAAATTAGATTTATTTATTGCTTATCACCCAATGTCTGGTCAATAAAATTGGTCATCTTTTTGTATAAATGTAAGCGTGTGTTTCCACCGTAAATACCGTGATTTTTATCTGGATAAATCATCCATTCAAATTGTTTATCAGCTTGAATTAACGCTTCAACCATACGCATCGTATTTTGAACATGTACGTTATCATCACCTGTTCCGTGAATTAATAGGAAATCACCTTTCAATTTATCCACGTGATTTATTGGTGAGTTTTCATCATAACCGCTTGGGTTTTCTTGAGGTGTTGTCATATAACGTTCCGTGTAAATAGAATCGTAAAAACGCCAGCTTGTTACAGGTGCCACAGCAATAGCCATTTTAAAAACATCATTACCCTTGAACAGAGCATTACTACTCATAAAACCACCATAACTCCAACCCCAAATTCCCATTCGTGAGGCATCAATATAAGATTCAGCACCTAGTTTTTTAGCCGCATCAATCTGATCTTCTACTTCGTATTTCCCGAGTTCTTTTTGGGTTACTTTTTTAAATTCGGCACCTTTAAAACCAGTTCCACGTCCATCAACACAAGCAATGATGTAACCTTTCTGGGCTAGATATTGGTACCAATAATCATTTGCACTATACCAAGTGTTAGAAACACTCTGTGATCCAGGTCCTGAATATTGAAACATAAATAATGGGTACGATTTAGACGCATCAAAATTGGCAGGCTTAATCATCCACATGTTTAAATCGTTGCCATTAACGTTGATGGTTGAAAATTCCTTTTCAGACATCTTGTAATCTTTCAATTTATTTTCTAAAGTTGAATTATCTTTTATTAATTTAATCTGCTTACCAGTTTTAGCATTATTCAACGTGTAAACAGGCGCTTTGGTTGCACTCGAAAAGGTATTTATGAAATATGAAAAGTCTGCACTAAAAGCTGCGTTATTGGTTCCGCTATTGGTGCTTAATCGGGTTTTATCACGACCGTTCAACTTAATAGAATATACGTCACGATTGATAGATCCATTTTCAGTCGATTGGTAAAAAATCGTTTCATTCTTGGCATCAAAACCATAATAATTGGTTACTTCCCAATTTCCCTTGGTAACCTGATTGATCAGTTTTCCCGTTTCGTCATAATGGTAAATATGATTATAACCATCTTTCTCACTAGTCCAGATAAAGCTATCATCTTCTAAAAACGTTAAATTATCCGTAACATCAACATAGGCTTTATCGCGATCTTCCAGCACTAATTTGGCAGTATTAGTTTGGGCATTTACAAACCATAAATCCAATTCATCTTGATGACGATTCATAAATTGTGCACTTAAAATATCTGGATTATTGGTCCATTCTATTCGTGGAATATAGAAATCAGAATACGCTTTATTCACTATCACTTCTGTTGCTTTTGCAGCGTTCACATCAAAAAAATGCAAAGAGACAATGGCATTAGCTTCTCCAGCCTTTGGGTATTTAAAAACGTTTTGAGTTTGGTATAAATCCTGACCATACACATCCATAGAAAATTCTGGAACGTTGGTTTCGTCAAAACGGATAAACGCTATTTTGTTGCTTGCTGCATTCCATTCAAAAGCACGAACAAAACCAAATTCTTCTTCATAAACCCAATCCGTAATACCATTTATAATTTTATTTTTTTCGCCATCAAAGGTGATTTGTTGCGTATTTCCTGTTTGCAAATCTTTTACAAACAAGTTGTTATTATAACCGTAGGCTATTTTGGTGCCATCAGGTGAAAATGTAGGTTCTTGAATTTTTTCTTCCGCAACTAACTCTAATTGTTTGGTTTCCGTATTGTAAACGTAATATTTCCCTAAAGTAGAACGTCTGAAAATAGATTCGACTTCGGTGGCTAAAAGCACTTGACTTTCATCAGCACTAAAGGTGTAATCGGTAAAATATTTAATAGCATCTAAATCTGAAGAATTTACCAAAGTACGTTCCTTATTCAAGGTTTTGTAATCGTAAACCTCAATGGTTGTTGATCCAGAAGCGCGATCAAAATTTAATACTGAATACTGCTGACCGTTATTCATGGAATGTAAAGCATCCATACGTTCGGTTCTAAAAGCACCAGACCAGATGTCTTCAAGTGAAATGTTATTCGTTTGAGCTACTGAAAATAAGCTCGTTATAAAGCAAATTAAGACTAGTTGTTTTGTGAATCTCATTAAATATTTTATTAAGAATAAATTAATGTCAAGTTTACTAAAAAATAAGCAAAAAACCGTATTTATTAACAGTTAAATAGCCTTTGCATTCAGAACTCACACAATAATAGTATCTTTGCTTTTTCAATAAAACACTAATGAATACATCTATATCTGGCTTTTCAAAATTATCCAAATCGGAAAAAATCAATTGGATAGTTGAAACCTATTTCACGAATAAGGAGGACGCAAAAAAAACTTTAAAACAATACTGGAATTCAGACGATAAGCTGCAACAGCTTCACGATGAATTTATTGAAAACACCATTACCAATTATTATTTGCCTTTGGGTGTGGCACCAAATTTTCTAATTAACGGAAAATTACACACCATTCCCATGGCTATTGAGGAAAGCTCTGTTGTTGCAGCAGCCAGCAAAGCCGCTAAATTTTGGTTAGACAGAGGTGGTTTTAAAGCTACTGTTTTATCAACAACTAAAATTGGTCAGGTTCATTTTATGTTTCATGGTTATCCTGAAACATTACAGACATTTTTTAATGAAGTAAAGGCAACATTATTAAGAGACGCCAAATCCATAACAGAAAACATGGAAAAGCGTGGCGGTGGAGTTTTAGATATCGAGCTCCGAAATAAAACAGAAGATTTACCAGGTTACTACCAACTTCATGCAACATTTGAAACCTTGGATGCCATGGGAGCGAATTTTATAAATTCGTGCTTGGAACAATTTGCAACAACCCTTAAACGTGAAGCATTACTTTTTAAAGATTTCACGGAATCGGATAAACAGATTGAAATTGTGATGAGTATTTTATCCAATTATGTACCCAATTGTTTGGTACGTGCTGAAGTATCTTGTCCTGTTTCAGAATTATCCGAAGATAAAACTATAAACCCAGAAGCCTTTGCTCAAAAATTTGTTCAAGCTGTAAATATTGCTGAAATAGAACCGTATCGAGCGGTTACGCATAACAAAGGCATCATGAATGGTATTGATGCCGTTGTGCTTGCTACTGGAAACGATTTTCGTGCTGTAGAAGCTGGAGTTCATGCCTATGCATCGCGCGACGGACAATACCGCAGCTTAACACATGCTAAAATTGAAAATGGCATATTTACATTTTGGATGGAAATTCCATTAGCACTTGGAACGGTTGGTGGACTTACTGGTCTGCATCCATTGGTTAAATTTGCTTTGGAGTTATTACACAAACCATCAGCCAAAGAACTCATGCAGGTAGTTGCTGTCGCTGGATTGGCGCAAAATTTTGCAGCACTACGTTCCCTAACTACAACAGGTATTCAAGAAGGCCATATGAAAATGCACTTAATGAATATTTTGAATCAGTTTAATGCAACTTCAGAAGAAAAAGAACAAATAATTTATCATTTTAAAACCCATGTCGTAACGCATCGAGCAGTTGTTGAAGCAATTGAAAACTTAAGAAAATAAGTAAGGTATGGTACGTTTTTATAGCAATGGTAAACTGTTACTAACTGGGGAATACGTGGTTTTAGATGGTGCGCTTTCATTGGCGCTCCCAACTAAATTCGGACAATCCTTACAGGTAAATTTATTAGAGACACATGTTATTGAATGGAAAAGCATGGATGAAAAAGGCGAGATTTGGTTTGAAGACACCTTTACTATTTCTGAAGAAGACATAATTAGTAAACATCCAAACACTGCTATTTCCGAACGTTTAATTCAGATTTTGAACAGCGCAAAAGAACTAAACCCTGAATTCTTAAAATCTGGTTTTTCAGTAGAAAGTCATTTAACATTTCCTAGAAACTGGGGATTGGGCTCCTCCTCAACATTACTAAACAATATAGCCAAATGGGCACATATTAATCCCTTCGAATTATCAGACAAAACCCTTGGAGGCAGCGGGTATGACATTGCCTGTACACAACATAATACAGCCATAACTTATCAACTGCAAAACCAAAACAGACAGGTTAAACCGGTTGCATTTAATCCGGACTTTACAGACCAGCTTTATTTTGTGCATTTAAATGAAAAACAGAATAGTCGTGAAGGGATTGCAGCTTATAGAAACACATCAAAAAATAATTCCAGTGCTATTTCAGATATAAATGGAATCACCGAACAGATAATACAGTGTAAAAATTTTTCTGAATTCAACGCGTTACTAGATTCGCATGAAAACATCATATCTAATTTAATACAGCAACCGACCGTTAAAGCGCGTTTATTTTCAGATTTTTCAGGCACATTAAAAAGTTTGGGCGCTTGGGGTGGCGACTTCATTCTGGCATCAGCTTCTGAAAACCCGGAAAGGTATTTTAAAGAGAAAGGATTTCAAACAGTTATTCCGTATCAAGATTTAATTCTATAAAATTTTAAAGTAACTTCAGTTAGAATTTCGTTTCTAGTATTAAGATTATGAGATACTAAAACAAGTTCAGTTTGACGTGCGATAAAAATTTAAGCTCACTTAAATTTTCAATCTTAAACATCAAGATTTAATTTTATAAACCAAAAAAGGCTTTACAAATTGTAAAGCCTTTTTTTATACTACAGAAATTGTATACAATATTATTGAACGGTATTCGCTCTATTGTCATCAATTTCCGCAGCTTCTTTTAGTGCTGGATACAATTTAGAAGAAACTGCTGATGTTTTCTTGGTTTGCACTTGATTTGCAAAACCTTGGTAGTTATCCAATTCGGTTGCAGGTGTTAATTTCTCAACACGAATCATATACATACCTTTATCACCTTCAATTAGTTTAGATGTTTGTCCTTCTTTCATTCCAAACGCATAACCAACAACTTTTGGTTCATTTCCAGCGCCAGAAATAGTAGGTGTTTTCATGTTTATTGCTAAAGCAGAACGAACTGATGTGTTTTCAGCGGCAGCTAAATCTTCTAAAGTCGTAGCCGAAACTCTTTTTCTAATCAATTCAGCTTTCTTTTCCTTACGAATTGCTGGCAAAGCAGTTACCGAAGCGTCTTCAGTTTTCATTAAACCAGCCTTATTTTTAGCAACTAATTGAACAATAGCATAACCACCTGGCACATTAAAACGCTTGTAATCGCCAATTTCAGTTGCTTCTTCAAAAGCCCATCGTGTAATAGCACGTTGGTTTCCTAAACCAGGAATGGTTTCATCCAATACTTTAATAGTATTAACTGGACGAACTACATAATTATTTTCTTTGGCCAAATCAGTAAAATCACCTTTTTCTAAACTGATTTCGAAATTTGAAGCCTTTCTAAATACATCATTTACGGTCTGTTCAGATGGTTCAATTTTTCTTGCAATAGTTCCTATTTTAATAGCACGTTGCTTGTTTTTCTGACCTAAAATTTCAATAACGTGGAAACCAAAATCCGATTTCACCACACCTATAGAACCTTCTTCATTTTCAAACGTAAAATCTCTAAATTCAGGAACCATAGCGTTATAAGTAAACCAGTCTAAAACACCTTCTTTTTCGTTACTAACGGTATCCGATGAAAAATCTAACAACGAAACGAACTTGCTCTTATCAGCTTGAATTACGCTCATTAAGCTATCAGCTGTTTTCTTGGCTTCTACTTCAGTTTGCGTAGTCGTTTCAGATTGAGAGCGTGAACCTACAAATGGAATTAATATATGTCTTGCTTTTACTGAATCTGGCAATTGCGTTACAGCAACTACTTTTGTTAGCTTAACAAAGCCGTTATCTTTATAAGGACCAAAAACTTCACCTACATTTAAATTAAAAATATCTTCAGCTACTGCTTCTGGTAAAGCTGTTTTTTGAATAAAACGATCATCAAACTTAATTTCAGAATTCGCTACAAAGTTGATATAGTTCTCATTATTTTTTACTTCTGAAAATGCTGGAATGGTATCCGTACGTCCATTTACATATTCGGCTCGAACTGTTTTATACTTGGCAATATCGTTTTCAATTTCTTTTTCATCCTCAACAGATGCTTCTTCTTTAAACTGAACATATTGTAAATCTCTTGAATCTTCAACCTCATAATCGTTTTTATGCGCTTTCATATAGGCTTCAATTTCACCTTTAGAAACCGTAATAGTACTATCTGCTATTGAAGAAAAAGGCACTTGAACAAATTTAATATCCGCATTATCGCCTTCTAATTTATGTTCCAATTTACCTTCTGCAATGGTACCAATCATTCCCGCTTTAACCATGTTAAAGTAGTTTTGTTGCAACGCGTTTACCGCAATAGAATTTTCATAATCAATCCATTGTTGGTATGCAGCCGCTGATGTTGCTTTTAAATTAGCAATGTATTCGGTTAATTTATTATCATCAAAAAGACCAGCTTCATTTTGGAAATCAGGATTTGAAGCCAAATTAGTGCGTAAAATATCACGCATTTGATCTCTTTCAACGGTAATTCCTAATTCTTCAAATTGGGTTTCCAATACAGCATTACGTACTTCTTGTTCCCAAACACGGTTCATAACCTGCGTTTGCGTAGCCTGCCCTCCCATTTGTCTAGTAGCATTTTCCACCTTCATTAAGAAATCTTCACGTGAGATATCTTTTCCATTTATGGTAGCAACTACGTTCTGCGATTTTGCCGAAAGCGCATCACTGTTTCTAAACAAATCTCCAATAATAAAAGCAAATAAGGCTAATGCAATTACGGCTATTAGTACTATTGATTGTTTTCTAATGTTATTTAAAACTGCCATCTGTCATTTAAATTTTTTACGATATAGTGCGCGAAAATACTACTTTCTATTTAATAATGAAAGGAGAATTTCGCATTAATTATTTTAATTGTCAGGAAATTAGTCTTCTTCTAAAATTTTGAGTTTAACTAAATCTATTTTAGTTGTTGAAACCTCTAAAATGGTAAACTGAAAGTCATCGGTAATAACCACTTCATCTTTTTCTGGTATGCCTTCCGTAAAATCAACAATCAAACCTCCCAAGGTTTCGTAATTTTCACTTTCTGGCAAATCTAACTTATACGTTTCATTGAGATAATCCACCTCCAAACGTGCAGAAAAAATATAGTTATCATCATCTATTTTTTCTTCTGTTAATACAATAGTATCGTGTTCATCTTCAATTTCACCAAAAAGTTCTTCCACAATATCTTCAACCGTCATAATACCAGAAGTCCCTCCATATTCATCTAAAACAACGGCAATACTCTTACGTTTTTTAATTAAAGCGTTTAGCACATCTTTAACCAACATGGTTTCCGGAACAAATTCCACAGGCATGATAATAGACTTAAGCGTTTTAGGCTTTTTGAATAATTCAAACGAGTGCGCATAACCTAAAACTTCATCAATATTATCTTTGTACACCAAAATTTTAGAAATTCCAGTCTCTGTAAATTTCCCGTTTATGGATTTTAAGGATTCAGTAACATCAACTGCAATAATTTCGGTACGTGGCACCATAACCTCACGTGCTTTCACTTCTGAAAATTCCAAAGCGTTTTGAAATATTTGAATTTCAGTATCCACATCATCATGTGGTTCGGCGGATTCCATTTGCTCGCTAATATAATGACCCAGTTCGATTTTTGTAAAGGCGAGTTGGACCTGATCTCCTTCGGTTTTGAAGAATTTTTTA
>CBFHJN010000010.1:0-279 GCA_965655805.1 Flavobacteriaceae bacterium | reverse complement strand
ATCGGTTATCCAAATAATAAAATCGCTTATCCACGAGAATAACACATAAAAAATATATGCTGGAATTGCTAATAATTTTAGAAGGGAGTTTGCATAAATTTGAAAAAAGACTTTGGGTAGAAACTCGGCTGTTATTAAAATGATTAATGTTGAAATAACGGTTTGAGTTAACAAACTAAAATCAATCAAAAGATAATTTAAAACTGCTGAATTTAAAGTTGAATTAGCTAGTAAACTTTGAAACCATTCCACGAGTAAATCACCCATAAAAAAACCATA
>CBFHJN010000009.1:3687-27756 GCA_965655805.1 Flavobacteriaceae bacterium | reverse complement strand
TCTCACACCTTTCCAAAAGGCTACATGATTTTTAATACCTTTTGCTAAAGAGGAAACTTCAGGATAAAACCAGGCAGCATCTACATTTTCTTTTCCATTAACCTGCAGTGTATAATAAGATGCTTCGCCTTTCCACGGACATGTTGTATGCGTTTTGCTTGGTTTAAAAAAATCCTTTTTAATACTGTCATGTGGGAAATAGTGGTTGTTTTCTACAACCACAGTTTCATCACTTTCTGCCAGTATTTGATTGTTCCAAATAGCTTTCATAATGTTTATTTTTTAAATTTTTATATAAAACTATCACTAAAACGCTCAAAGTGACAGGTGTATCCATCTGGTTTTTTCACCAAATAGTCTTGATGTTCTGGTTCGGCAGCCCAAAACGTGGAATAAGGTTCCAAGGTTGTAGCTACTATGCCTTCCCACTTATTAGAATTGTTTACAATTTTAATCATTTCTGCAGCTTCGGCTTTTTCTTCATCATTCTGAAAAAATATAGCTGAACGGTAACTAGAACCTATATCATTCCCTTGTCTATCAACTGTAGTTGGATTATGAATTCGGAAAAAGTAATCTAATATATGCTTGAATGATGTTTCATTAGCATCATATGTTAATTCAATACCTTCCGCATGACCTGGATGGTTTTTATAGGTTGGGTTATCATTTTCTCCACCTATATAACCCACTTCCGTGTCTTTAATTCCTTTTTGTGTTCGGAATAAATCTTCCATGCCCCAAAAACAGCCACCTGCTATATATGCTTTTTTATATGTACTCATTGTTTTATTATTGTTTAAATTTAGTTTTAGTTTTCTATTTGTAATTATTAGCTACGAACTGCAAGACAGCATCGAACAACCCACTTTATGCCTTGCCCAATCAGGTCGTTTAGCAAACCATTTTTCGTATTTTGTTTGCTCTGCGTAAGGTTGTTTTAAAAGTTGATACAGTTCGTCAATCAATTCAAAATTTCCTTTATTAGTATCATCAATAGCTAATTGCGCCATGTAATTTCGAAGCACGTATTTAGGGTTTACAGTATTCATCTTTTTCAAACGTTGTAAATCTGTATTGGTTTCTAGTTGTAATCTACTTGCATACCGTTGGAACCAGCTTTTCCAACTCTGACCAATACGATCAGAAATTTCTGTTGGCTTATAGAACGCATTGGTAATAACTTTTAAACCTTCTTCAGGTTTATCTTTTCTAAATTGCGCTAAATTTCTGAAGAAGATGGTCATATCTGTTTCTGAAAGTTGTAAATTATCTTCTAAATCTTGAATAAGTTTTTTATCCAAATCGTTTTCAATTTCTAAACCTAATTTACTGCGCATCATTTGTAATGACTGAATTTCAAAATCAGTTTTATATTGGTTTAAAATAGCTTCTAAAGCTTTAGCATCTTCAATTAGCGGAAATAGTGCATTGGCTAATTGGTATAAATTCCACAAGCCCATGTTTGGTTGATTGCCAAACCTATAACGTTTATGCTGCCTATCGGTTGTGTTTGGAGTCCATCCAAAATTGAAATCTTCCAACCAACCATAAGGACCATAATCAATGGTTAAGCCTAGAATAGACATATTATCCGTATTCATCACGCCATGCACAAAACCAACCCGTTGCCAATGAATCATCATTTGTAAAGTTCTTTTAGAAACTTCGGCAAAAAATTGAAGATAGGTGACTTTAGACGGTTTGCCTAAATGTGAAAAATGATGTTTTAATGTATAATCCACCAAAATTTTTAATGTTTCAACATCTTGTCTGGATGCTAAAATTTCATAATTACCAAACCGCAAAAAACTTGGAGAAATTCTTGAAACTACAGCGCCTTTTTCATAAGCTGGATTGCCGTCATATAACATATCTCTTAAAACCTCATCACCTGTCAATGCTAATGTTAGGGCTCTAGTAGTTGGAACACCTAAATGATGCATGGCTTCACTACACAAATATTCCCTAATGGACGAGCGTAAAACGGCTAAACCATCTGCTGTTCGAGAATAGGGAGTTTCTCCAGCACCTTTTAATTGTATTGCCCACCGTTTATTGTTGTGTTCTACTTCACATAAATTAATAGCACGACCATCGCCTAACTGCCCAGCCCAACTACCAAATTGATGTCCTCCATAGCACATGGCATATGGTTTTGTATTAGGCAATACCGCATTTCCAGTGAATACGTTTAAAAATAATTTGGATTGACTTTCAACTTCAGTTAAACCCAATGCTTTAAGCATATTATCTGAAACATGAATTAATTCTGGATTAGTCGTTGTTTTAGGATTAACAAAAGAGAAACAGGCATTTAAAACTTGCCTTCTATTATTTTCCAAAATTGGATCGGCAGGTAATTCTATATTAAAGCTATCTTGTATATTTAGATTTAGTTCTTCAACCATTTTATAAGTTTGGTGTCATTCGGGTTTCGCAACCGTTTATTATCAATTAAAATTGTGGGGAAATGCAAATTTCCGTCTGGGTATAAGTTACGTAATTCTTGAGCAAAATTATCACGCTTTAACACATCCTTAAACGTAAATTTAAGATTTCGGGATATAAAAAAATTTCGATAATACACAGTTTTGTGGCAGTTTTCACTACCGTACAATGTAATAATTTTCACTCTAATTCCTTGCTGTAGTTTAGTTAGATGTATCTAATTTTAAAGATGCGGAATTCACGCAATACCGCAAGCCACTAGGTTCAGGACCATCAGGGAATACATGCCCCAAATGACTATCACAAACATTACACATTACCTCTACACGCACCATACCGTATGAAGTGTCTTTTTCATATTTAATAGCGTTTTTCTGAATAGGTTGTGTAAAACTTGGCCATCCGGAACTGGAATCAAATTTTATTGTTGAATCAAACAAGGGTGCACCACAACATATACAGTTGTATTTTCCAGCTTCATGAGCACTGCAAAGCGCACCAGTTCCCGCCATTTCAGTACCTTTTTTACGTGTAATTTTAAATTGCTCGTTAGTTAAAATTTCACGCCATTCTGCTTCGGTTTTTTCAACCCGTTTATCTGGTTCTGGATTTCCATTTACACAGTAACCCATAATTTCTTTCCATGTTATCATACCTACAATTCTCTTAAAAATGAATTTATATTTGTTCACCTATTACGTTCAAATTACGCCAAGTGGTTTTTCATTAGTATTGTACTAACTGTCGTTATAAATATGTATTGCTTACAGCCAATTCATATAAGTCTAAAATGGCTATTCATGTAATTTTTTAGTAATTTGTGCGTCTAAAATAGTCTTGAAATCAAATTTATGACAAATATTATAGAAAAAGCAGAAGCTTATGTTTTTGATTTATTTAAAAAAGAACTAGACGCCTCCTTTATATATCACAACTTAACGCATACGGAGCGTGTATTAAAAAGCATTCGCGAAATTATTAAGGATTCAGATTTATCTGAAGCTGACGCTAATATGCTACAATTGGCAGCCTTATTTCATGATACAGGTTACACCAAAACCATTGATGATCATGAAATGGAAGGCGCTAAAATTGCCGAGAGTTTTCTTAAAACACTTCACGTTGATGATGACACCATCAAAAATGTAAAAACATGCATCATGGCAACGCAATTTGGAACATATCCAGAAACACGCTTTGAAAAGATTATTTGTGATGCCGATTGCTCGCATTTTGGGAAAGATTATTTCAATGAAGCCAGCGAGTTTCTACGCAAAGAATTAGAAATTCAAGGTATTGTAACTTTTTCCGCAAATGAATGGTTGGATGAAAACATAAAAATGCTTGCAGAAAAACATGAATTTTATACGGATTATGCTTTAAAAAACTGGCAACCACAAAAGGAAAAGAATCTTGCCGATTTAATTAATAGCAAGAATAAAATTGCCAAAAAACTAAACAAGGAAAAACTAAAGGCAAAATACAAAGCGCAATACAAAAATGAAAGTCCCGAACGCGGTATTCAAACCTTTTATAGAGTTGCTTTAAGAAATCATATTAAATTAAGTGATATTGCAGATACTAAAGCAAATATTTTATTGTCCATTAATGCCATCATTATTTCATTGGTAATTGCTAATTTATTTTCCAAATTTGATAATCCCTCAAACTCCTACTTAATTATACCAACAAGTATTTTTATACTCTTTAGTGTCACCTCTATTATTTTATCGGTTGTGGCAACCAGACCAAATGTCACCAGAGGTGAATTTACCAAAGAGGATGTTGCAAAAAAACGGGTGAATTTAACCTTCTTTGGTAATTTTCATAAAATGGAACTTGAAGAGTTTGAATGGGCTGTAAGTGAACTTTTAAAAGACAAAAATTACGTCTATAGCTCCTTAACCAAGGATTTATATTTTTTAGGAAAAGTTTTGGATAGAAAATACCGAATTTTAAGAATTACCTATACCATTTTTATGGTCGGAATCGTCGTATCTGTATTGGCATTTGCTATTTCGTTTAAGATGCAAAATTTTGATTTCCTATAACATCCATTAAATCGTTATAGGTATAGTATGTTTTAGAATCCTCCTTTTTGTTTTTATATAATATACTTGCGCGAATTGCTTTTAATCCGGTAACACCTTGTAAATCCTCAAGCTCTAAAACCTCTACATCCGAATCTAACATCTTTTTAGCTTGAAAAAAATGCACATATTGTAAATATTCCTTTTCGTCGTCTTGTTGAGAATAAACAATGGTTAATTTCCCTTTTTCGGTGATGCGTTGTTCAGTTCCTTTTATAAATGCTTTATCAACCCGTTTTTTAACAACTTCATAACGAGCATTATAGGTGCCGTCTACATCAAACTGTTTTTCGTCCATTCGGAAGCGAATAGACAATGGCTGATTGAATACTAAAATCATTGATGCCACATCTAACTGCAGTGGGTAGCGTTCTTGATTGTTATAGAATTCATTTTCCATTTCACACATAACTTGTATTTGCCACAACCTTAAATTATAGAGATAGATTAAGCTAAAACTATCCTCACGCGTAATGGATTCGCCAATGTACATATTATGTTCAACACCATCCGTTTTATAGCGCTCAAAAAAATGCGGATACATACTTTGAGCCTCTATTTGTTTAGCGTCCAATATTGTAGACATATTTTTATTTATCAACCCAATGGTTTTATCATAATCTTTCCGATGTTGATAAAGAATATTTACATCGGGATCCACTTGAGAGAAATAATAATTAACCTCTGGTTTTAAATTATCGTTTGTTTTGGAAATCAGTTCTAATAAAGGTGCCACTTCCTTTTTTAAAAATTGTGATATTACATGTTCACTATCCACTTTAAAGGTTGCATCTGCCAATTTTAAATAATCATTAATTTGAAAAGACACTTGCTCATAAACTGGCATACTTTGATGCTCTATTGCTTTATCAACAATTTCTTTAGCATTTTGTAATTGCTTTAACAAATCCTTTTGTGTAGCTAAATTTCTAGCTTCAGAAGACCCTTTTACATCTATCTGACCAAACAATGGGTACACATTGTCAAATGTAATTTTCTTGAAGGGTGTGTTCTTCTTTTGAAGAATATTATCCTTAATAAAAAGTTGAGCGGCTTGCTTAAAACGCCAATGAACACTTGGATGTATAGAGGTACACTCCTGTTGAATAACGGCTTCGATTAAATTTTCTTGATCGGTTTTACTACGTTCCACCGTAGCCACAATATAAGGCATGACCTCATCCAACTTATTGGCGTTTATACTATTTAAAGCTTTAGGCTGGTTGGACACCAATTCTAAAACACCCATAAGTCCATCCTTATTAGCAATAGGTGCGAAAATAGCACTTTTAAACCCTTGTTTGTGTAACATTTTTACATGAGGTATCTTCCCTTGCGTTTCTTTAAATGCTCTATCAACATCTGAGACAGAAATATGCTTTTTCTCTTTAAGCAACCTATCATAAGACCATGCGCAAAGCATATCGGCACAGTTACCCATGTCCTCATCATTTAGTAAAAAACTATGCATGCCTTCGCCATAAACGCGTTCAAAAACACCCTCATCCTCATTGTAGACTAAAAACCCCACTTGAATATCTGTAACTCTTAAAAACGATTGAAATACTGCTTGCAATTCCGTTATAAAGTTGGCATCCTGACGTTTATTCTCCGCAATTAAATTAGATTTGATTTCGGAAATGGCAAAATCATCGGTTATATCAAAAATGTTAGAAATAACAATACCTTTAAAGATATAAGCGTTTTCAGGGAATTTTTCTTTCCAAAGAGCAATATCATCAAAATTATCAAGCAACATATCAATATCCTCTTGCGAGACATTTGGTGCCTGATCTGTTTTAATTATTTCTGTAAAATCAGCATTATAAAGAATTTTATAATATCTGATTATACCATTTTTATCAGGTATTTCGTAATGAAAAGGCCTTTTAAAGTTTAATTCGTATCCATAATACGCGTTTAAAATAATCACACACGCCATGATGTACAAATCATCTTCGGGCATATTTTTTATTTCAAGTTTAAAATCTTCACCTGCTTCGTTTAATATAGTTTTAAACCGATCAGATAAATTAAAAATAGTATTATGAAATGGTGCGGACGCAGCTTTTATTTCATTATTTGTTAAAATCTCGCTGAAGGAATCTTGCAAAATTTCAGCAATTTGAGGGGCTTTTGATACAATGATAGACAGATCAGAAAACCCATTTCGTAATTCAGGACACGATTCAGCAATTTTCAATATGGATTTAGCTCTATCGGCAGTCCATGCATTATTACTATGCAATAACTGCTCATAATGCTCAAATAACTTATGAAAGCTAATAAGCAATTGAATAGGCGAACTTGTTTCACTATTAAGCGTCATATTGAATTAATTTATGCAAAAATACAAATATTAAGTTTTGTCGTAAAACTGAATCATAAATTACATGATTAATGTAGCACTTAAACCACTAAAGAACACTGTAATTATCGTTAAAACTTGAACGTTTAACGATTTATTTTATAATTAATAATGCTTTACACTCAAAATCAATATCTTGAAACTCTTTTTACACACTTTAAATCGATTTTTTTAAATGTATTTTCCACTAAAATATCGTCCGTTTTATTTCTTAATAATTAGCCTCGTTTTTTTTAACGTGAATAATGGCTATTCCCAAACATGGATAGAAAAAAATGAAAGTGAAAATTATACAGCACGACATGAGTGTGGGTTTGTTCAAGTTGGTGATAAATTCGTCATGTTTGGTGGTCGTGAATCATCGCAAACATTAGATGTTTATGATTTTGCCAGTAATACTTGGACTAATGGTGGACCAGCACCTAAATCATTTAATCATTTTCAGGCTGTAACTTATGAAGGCCTTATTTGGGTTATAGGTGCATTTCAAACCAATGTCCCAAATCCAGAGGAAAATGCAGATTATATTTACATGTACAATCCTGCTACTGAACAATGGATTCAAGGTATGGAAATTCCAGAATCACGTAAGCGCGGCTCTGCTGGTTTAGCGGTTTATAATAATACGTTTTATGTTGTAGGCGGAAATAATAATGGCCACAGTGGCGGTTATGTCTCGTATTTTGACGCGTTTAATCCAATTTCTGGAACTTGGACCGCTTTGTCTAATGCGCCACGAGCACGTGATCATTTTCAAGTAGCTGTTTTTGGCACTAAATTATACGCCATTGGTGGTCGATTAACAGGTGGTCCAGGTGGTTTATTTGAACCGCAAGTTGCCGAAGTGGATGTGTATGATTTTACCACTGCACAATGGTCAACACTACCATCAAATAAAAACATACCAAGCCCGCGAGCAGGTTTAGGTGTAGCGGTTTACAACAACGAAATTTACACCCTTGGCGGAGAGACAACGTTTAACAGACCGAATAATGGTCAAGTAAATATCGTGGAATCTTTTAATCCCATAACAAATAATTGGACTAGTAGAAGTAATTTAAACTTTACAAGACATGGATTTCAACCCATAGTCTCTGGGAATGCTATTTATGTTGCAGGTGGCGCGTCGGGTGGTATACCGATTCGGAAAATGGAATATTTAGGTACAGATAATGCTTCTGGAACACCCAATGTTAACAGCACATTTGCTGCAGATGAAACTACTAAAACATTTGAATATGGTCCCGATTTTGGAACTACAACCGTAGATATTATTTTATCTAATACGTTAGGAACAACGGGAACTTATATTGATAATATTACCATTTCAGGAACTGATTACACGTTAGCAGAAAATTATTCAAATAAGCTAATTGGCGCAAATGCCAGCTTAACCATTCAAGCCGTTTTAAATAATACAAACCAACCCAATAGGAATGGCACTGTTACAGTTACCTACAATAACAATAGTACATTAATAATAGATTTAGCAGGAACTTTAAACCCTACTTTATCTGTTGATAGTTTTAGTAACACAAATTCAGATTTATTGATATATCCATCACCAACGAGAAACACATTTTTCATTAATCAATCGGTTTCTACATTACAGATTTATGATGTATCCGGAAAATTAATAAAAGAATTTACTGGTGATTTTACTGAAGAACAGAGTTTTAATGTTTCAGAATTATCCGTTGGAATTTATATTATAAAAGCAAGAAATGACCATCAAGGGCGATTTACAGGTAAATTAATTAAGAAATAAGTTAACTTTATGAAGATTCTTACGCGTTTAAATTACTTTTCCCAACATTCCCATAAAAAAAAGCTCCAGTTTTCACTGAAGCTTCTCGATTCGTTGTGCGGGCGGGGAGACTCGAACTCCCACACCTTGCGGCACTAGATCCTAAGTCTAGCGTGTCTACCAATTCCACCACGCCCGCAATGGTAAGATTACTAAATTCCGTAATCGGGTTGCAAATATAAACAATAGTTTGAATAATCAAACGCATCTTATCATAAAAAAGTTCGGACTGTTTTGTACTTTTGAAAAAACATAATAAAATCATTTCTGTACCGTCAGAAATAAGAAAACATACGATTATGAAAAATATTCAAGGTTACGTTGCCGAACATAAACAACGTTTTTTAAATGAACTAATTGAATTATTAAAAATACCGTCGGTTAGTGCGGATTCTGCCTTCAAAAATGACGTATTACGCACAGCTGATGCCGTTAAGTTTAGTTTAGAAAAAGCCGGATGTGACCATGTAGAAATTTGTGAAACTGCAGGCTTCCCTATTGTTTATGGCGAAAAAATGATAGATGAAAATCTTCCAACTATTTTAGTTTATGGCCATTATGATGTGCAACCAGCAGATCCAATTGAACTCTGGACTTCGCCTCCTTTTGAACCTGTTATTAAAAAAACAGACATTCATCCAGATGGTGCCATTTTCGCACGTGGTGCTTGCGATGATAAGGGGCAAATGTATATGCACGTGAAAGCTATGGAATTCATGACGGCCACAAATCAATTACCATGTAATGTGAAATTTATGATTGAAGGTGAAGAAGAAGTGGGTTCTGTTAACTTATCAACCTTTGTAAAAAACAATCACAAAAAATTAAAAAATGATGTCATCTTAATTTCAGATACAGGCATGATTGCGAAAGATGTACCAAGTATTACAACTGGTTTGCGTGGTTTAAGCTACGTAGAAGTTGAAGTTACAGGTCCGAATCGCGATTTACATTCTGGACTGTATGGTGGTGCTGTAGCAAATCCTATTAATGTTTTAACTAAAATGATTGCTTCACTTCACGATGAAAACAATCATATTACCATTCCTGGTTTTTATGATAAGGTAGACGAATTATCAATAGAAGAACGCGCCGAAATGGCCAAAGCACCTTTCTCATTAGAAGCTTACAAAAAATCTTTAGATATTGATGCCGTTTATGGTGAAGCGGGATATTCTACCAGCGAACGCAATTCCATCCGTCCAACTTTAGATGTTAATGGCATTTGGGGTGGTTATATTGGTGAAGGCGCTAAAACCGTTATTGCCAGTAAAGCATATGCTAAAATTTCGATGCGCTTGGTACCACATCAAGAATGGGAAGAAATTACAGAACTGTTCAAAAAACATTTTGAAAGTATTGCACCTGAAGGTGTAAAAGTTTTGGTAAAGCCACATCATGGTGGACAAGGTTATGTAACTCCTATTGATAGTTTAGGCTACCAAGCAGCTAGTAAAGCTTATGAAGAATCCTTTGGCAAAAAACCAATTCCTCAACGTTCAGGAGGTAGTATTCCTATAGTTTCGTTATTTGAACAAGAACTGAAAAGTAAGACCATTTTAATGGGCTTTGGTTTGGATAGTGATGCTATTCACTCACCAAACGAACATTTCGGTGTTTGGAATTACTTAAAAGGTATTGAAACCATTCCGTTGTTTTATAAATATTTCACAGAGCTTTCTAAATAAACAACAAGATTCTTGAGTCAAACCTCACACGTTTTAAAAACCTGTGAGGTTTTTTTATACCCATTTTTAAACTTTTTCATCTCTACGTTTGTAGAATACAATTTAATATTCTATGTTTGTAGAACACAATCTAAACTTGTAGAGCATGCAATTATCAAAATCGGAAGAAGAATTAATGAACCACCTTTGGAAATTAGAAAAAGGATTTATGAAGGACTTGCTCGAAGCCTATCCAGACCCAAAGCCTGCTCCAACAACTGTTGCCACACTTATAAAACGTATGACAGATAAAGGTTTTGTTGCTTATAATACCTTTGGAAAATCCAGAGAATATTTTCCATTGGTTAAAAAGAAAGCCTATTTCTCTAAACACGTGAATGGTTTGATAAAAGATTTCTTTAATGATAGTGCCTCTCAATTTGCATCTTTTTTCACGAAAGAAACCAATTTATCTAAAAACGAATTAGAAGAATTAAAAAAACTGATTGATCAACAAATAAAAGACAAGTAGTTATGGACATCTACATTCTAAAATTTAGCGCTTGCTTGGCCGTTTTTATGCTATTCTATAAGTTGGTATTGGAACGTGAAAGCGTACACCAATTTAAACGCTTCTATTTATTAGCGACACTTGCGGTGTCAGCTGGAATTCCGTTTATCACCTTTACAACATTTGTTGAAACTGCACCAGTTTTAAATGCTGTCGTATTTACAAATTCGGAATCTGTTGCTGCACCAACGGAAATCGCACCAACGTTTGCAGACTATCTACCAACTATTCTATGGTCCGTTTATGCTTTAGGCGTTATCATATTTATGGGACGTTTTACAATTAATCTAGTTCAACTTATTAAACGCATCAAGCAAAATCCGAAATATAAGAAAGGAAATCTAGTGTATGTTTTAATGACGGATTTAGTGTATCCACACACCTTTTTACATTACATATTTTTAAATAAAGTGAAATATGAAACATATGATATTCCTAGAGAAGTCATGCTTCATGAAGAAACGCACGCCAAACAAAAACACGCTCTTGATATTATATTTATCGAGCTCTTGCAAATTATATTTTGGTTTAATCCGCTACTCTATTTTATTAAAAAAGACATAAAACTTAACCACGAATTTTTAGCTGATCAAGCGGTTTTAGAACAAGGAACGGACACCAAAACCTATCAACATATCTTATTGGCATTTTCAGCTTCCGGAAACAAGGAAGACGCACAGACTCATCATTTGGCGAATGCTATCAATTATTCATTAATCAAAAAACGATTTACAGTTATGAAATCACACACATCAAACACCGTAAAATGGGTAAAAGGACTTATTATCCTGCCTGTTTTGGCTGTATTAATATACAGTTTTAGCACAACCAAGGAAGTTTATCAACCTGCAGAACCTAAAATAAGTCCAAACAATCTAACGTTAAAGGTTTTAGAAAAGCAAACAAAAACGTTATTAAAAATAAATGGAATCGTTTGTGAAATTTGTGAGTTTAGCCTAACAAAATCAGAATTAGAAAACATAAAGATTGAAACCAATACAACTGAAACTATTTCATCCTTCAAGTTTAAAGTTCCTGGAAAACCGACCATTAATGTTTTAGGAAACGCATTGAACGAAGAAGCCCTAACTAATTTAAATTCTGCCAAAGTTGGTGACTACATTACCATTTATGATATAAAAGCTTCTAAAAACAGTATTAAAACACCAATTCTAATTGAGTTGGTAGACAATCTAATTCCACCTCCTCCTCCACCAGTTCCAGCAACTGCGACACCTGAACAAAAAGAAAAATACAAAAAAGTACAAGGTGATTACAACAGAAAACACAAAGTAAAAAGAGGAGAAGTCAGCAATATTCCGCCTCCACCACCACCAGTTCCAGAAAATGCAACACCTGAACAAAAAGCGAAATACAAAGATGTGAGTAGCGAATATTATAAAAAATATAAAATAGAAGATGGGAAAGTTAGTGAGCGATTACCACCACCTCCACCACCTCCAATTCCAGAAAACGCAACTCGTGAACAACAAGAAAAATATAAACAAGTTCAGGACGACTACAATCAAAAATATAAAATAAAGAAAGGGGAAGTCAGTAATATTCCACCACCTCCTCCACCTCCACCGCCTGCTCCAAAAACGATGGCTGTTGGCAAAAAAATAGATCAAGCATACTATGATTCTTTAGAAACAGTAACTAATAATAAAACCAACAAAGAAAAAAACCCATGGGGAATTACAACCGTTGCAACAAATGAACAATCTGATTCTACAACACCTGAAAATCCACCTGTTCCAACCGAGCATATGAAACAGCTCAATAACGAAGGAGCCTCTTTTTCGTATAACGGAAAAAACATTACTGGTGAAGAAGCTATCAAACTAACACAAGTAAATTCAAACTTACATATTTATGTTTCTAAAAGTACTGATACGCAAAAAGCTATAGTAAAAATCAATGATAGATTAGAAGGAACTGCAACATCTGAAGAAATTCAACGTAGTATAAAGAATAAAGAAATATCTGCAGCATATGCTAAAGAACATCCTGAAAAAGTAACACAAAAAAAATCAGAATCAGGAGAAACTATACAAATCGTTGAAGTACCAGCAGATTTATTGGATTCAGAAACACCAAAATCCGCTTACGACTTTGTAAAAAGTTTAAAAGATGATGATATTCGATATTTTTATAATGATAAACAGGTTTCATATAATGACATTTTAGAAATCACCAAAAAGGAACCACACATAAACGTTTCCACAAAGATCACAGATGACAAAGGAACTGTTCATTTTACCTCTGTAAAATAAAACTCGAAATAAATATTATAGTGAAAAATTAAAGTTCCTTGCTAATCTCAAGGGTTAGCGTTTCAAGCATAATTCAAATCTCATAGGTTTTAAAAACCTGTGAGGTTTTTTTTATTTAAAAAATAAACCAAATCAAACTGTAACAAAACCACCCATTTAGCGTTCTAATAGTCAATCAACCTGACTGCCACAAGGAAGTCAAAAATTCATCAATCATGTTAAAACAATTCTTCATCCTCTGTTCTGGTTCAGACCAAGGCATTTTAGAAACCTGTTCCAATAGCGAACAAAATAAATATGCTGGTATTGGCGCAACGGTGTTCTTTACGGCTGTTATGGCATTTATTGCTTCTAGTTATGCCCTTTACACAGTATTCGACAATTATTTTATAGCCATGGCATTTGGGGTTATTTGGGGTTTACTCATTTTTAATTTAGACCGTTTTATTGTGTCCACAATTAAAAAACGTGACAGCAAAACAAATGAATTTCTTCAAGCCACACCACGACTAATTTTAGCCGTTATTATTGCTATTGTCATCTCCAAACCGTTAGAGCTTAAAATTTTTGAGAAAGAAATCAATCAGGTGCTTTTAACTGAAAAGAATCAGATGACTCTTGAAAATCAAGAAGAAATTTCTAAACAATTTGCACCTAACATTAGTAATTTAGAAGCTAATATTTTGGCACTTCAAAACCAGAACATTTTAAAAGAAGCCGAAGTTAACGCCTTGTACGACACCTATATTCAAGAAGCCGAAGGGACAGCTGGCACCAAATTACTAGGAAAAGGACCTGTATATCAAGAAAAACGTGATAAACATGATGCTGCTTTAGCGGAACTTCAAACATTGAAAGAAAGCAATAATGCTAAAATAGCAAACATTGAAAATCAAATTGTTGATTTAAATAAAAATCAGCAGACACAAATTCAAAATACGCAACCTATTATCGATGGTTTTGATGGCTTAATGGCTCGCGTCAATGCCTTGGACAAACTCCCTTGGCTACCGTCGTTTTTTATATTTCTGTTGTTTTTGGCTATTGAAACTTCACCTATTATTGCTAAATTATTATCACCTAAAGGGTCATATGATTTCAAACTAGAAGATGCCGAAAGTACAGTCAACACGTGGGCGAAACAAAAAATGAATGAGCGTAAGGAAGTTCTGAAAACCGATATGGTTTTAAATAATAAAATCTACAAGGACATTTCCGAAGAAGATGAACTTTACAATTACAAACGTAAAAAAGCACGTGAATTGATGCAATTGCAAGCCGATGCGTTTTTTCAGCATCAGAAAAAGGCACTTTAAAGTTTTTGTTTGTACTTTTAAAGAACAAATAAAAGTCACGTTATGAAATCACTCTATCTAGTTTTAAGCCTATTTGTTTCAATTGGTATGTTTAGTCAAGCTGAAACATCCAAAACCTATGATGAAGACACGCAAGCCATTCGAATGGTTTTAAAAACCCAGCAAGACGCTTGGAATAGATTCGATTTAGAAGGATTTATGCAAGGCTATTGGAAAAGTGATTCCTTAAAATTTTATGGAAGTAATGGTATTACCAAAGGTTGGCAAAAAACATTGAACAACTATAAAAAAGGCTATCCAAGTAGAGAACACATTGGCGAATTGCAATTCACACTAAAATCCATTTCGCCTATTGAAGACCAATCGTATTATGCAATGGGTCAATATCATTTAAAACGTTCGGTTGGCGACGCTCAAGGCGAATTTCTTATAATTCTTAAGAAAATTAATGGCGAATGGAAAATAATTGCTGACATGTCTAGCTAATTAAGCCGCATCATTGGATTTAAAATGATCGTATAAATCTTTACAACCAAAACCAATAATAGATAATTGCTTTTTCTTGAGCAAGGATTCATTATGAAGTTTAGCTAAAGCCATAACACCAAACTTATCAATACTTTCTAATTCTTCAATACTGATGGTTACGGATTGTAATTTTTCGAAAATGTTTTCAAATTCATTTTGAAACTGACCCACAGATTTTTTATCTAGCGTACCTTTTACGTTAAAAAAGTTGTTGTAGTGTGATATAATAATACTCATAACATATGATTTTTAAATATTAAACAATATATAAAGTGCTACTAATCATATGAGGGATACCGTAAATATAAGCGCTTAAAACAATTACGCATACAGTTTTCGATATACTGCAAAACTTTTAGTTTACCGAGACAATAATGCTAATAAATTCGACAAACTACTGCTTTTTAGAACATTACAAACTAGAATTTTCTATCAGGATGACAGTTCTGAATATTTAAAGATTGCGGTTTTTCCATAATAATTTCGGATACTAATTTTCCTGTGGCTGTAGCCATACTCCAACCCATCATGGCATGACCAGTTGCAATCGTTAGATTTTGGCATTTTTGAGATTTACCAATATATGGGAGACCATCTGGGGAAACAGGACGCAAACCCGAAGCTGCATCACCTTTTTCTAATTGGGTTAATTTTATGTCTGGATAAAATTGAGAAGCAGCTTTGGCAATAGCTTCCACCCGAACCGAATTTACGGCATTATTAATGCCAGCAATTTCCATCGTGCCAGCAAAACGCGTAAATCCATGCATAGGTGTTACAGCAACTTTGGCTTCAGCTAAAATAGCTGGAATGGTAATTCCTGTTGGCTGATGTGTGTTAATTCGGTATCCCTTTCCTGCTTGAAGCAACAAGTTGAGTCCGATTTTTTTACTTAAAAAAGCACTCCATGATCCAGCTGCTAAAACAAATTCGTCTGCCTGCAACGTTTGGGTATTTGTTTTTATGGAAATAATTTTACGATTAATTATAGTTAAATCTTCTACTTTCTCATTCAGATAAAACTGAACACCTTCTCGTTTTAAATAGGCTTTCATTTCGTTCATAAATTCGCGTGGTGTGGAATGTGAATCGCATTTGTAATGCACAGCACCTCTAGCGGAAATAGAGACATTAGGTTCTAACGCTTTTAATTCGCTTAGTGATATTTCGGAAACATCTAAACCTTCGCTTTTGGCTATTTCTGCTGTATGGATTTCCTCTTCAAGCATTTTTTCAGTCTTACAAAGCATCAATACTCCTTTTTTCTCTAACTGAAATGAGAAGTTTTCATCTTGTTTTATGGCATCATAAAATTCTTGCGATAATAAGTTTAAACCTTTAATAGTGGGAATGGCTTTTTTAACATGATTGGCAGTACATGATTTATTGAATGCATAGGTCCATTTTATAAAATCAGAATCCAATCGTGGTTTTATATATAAGGGACTAGATGGATTGAACATCCACTTAAAGCCTTTCTTCATAACTCCAGGAGCTGACAACGGAATAATATGACTTGGCGATAAATAGCCAGCATTCACATAAGAGGCACCTGAATCCATATTGGATTGATCAATAATACTAACTTGATAACCTTCCTTTTGAAGATAATACGCAGAACACAAACCGATGATTCCGCCTCCTATGATTATAATGTTTTTGCTCATTTCAATTTACTTTTGTCACATCGAGCGCAGTTGAGATGTTTCATCAAATTTAAACATAATCTAAATCACCTGAAATCCAAACGCATACGGATCATCATCATTTATGGTTATAGTATTGTGTCCATAAATTTTAGCCCAACCTGTTATGCTCGGAATGATTGCTATTTGACCATCCAAAGTAGTTTCTGCTTCTACACGACCTATAAATTTACTTCCAATAAAACTTTCGTGTATAAAATCTGTACCAGTTTCTAATTTCCCTTTGGTGTATAACTGGGCTAAACGTGCTGATGTTCCGGTTCCACAAGGACTTCTATCTATGGCTTTATCACCATAAAAAACGGCATTTCTTCCTGAAGAAGTCGGATCAATCGGTGTTCCTGTCCATAGCAAATGGGTGACATCTTTTATGGTTTCATTTTCTGGGTGAATAAAATAATTAGGATATTTCTCATTAATACGCTGCCTGACTACTTGGGAATGTTGAATAAGTTTGGATGCCGAAAAATCTTGTACACCTGAAAAATTTTCTTGAGGATCAATGATGGCGTAATAATTTCCACCATAAGCAACATCAAAAAAAATCGTGCCTAATTCTGGACATGCAATTGATAAATTTTCAGCGGCCAAAAAACTTTTCACGTTGGTTAATTTCACCCAATCCACTTTATCACCCGTTTGCTGATATGCAATTTCTACCAAGCCTGCAGGCGCTTCCATTCTGATTTTTCCTGGAGTTTTAGGTATCACTAAACCTTCTTCAATGGCAATGGTAATGGTTCCAATAGTTCCGTGTCCGCACATGGGTAAACAACCAGATGTTTCAATAAATAAAATAGCAAAATCGTTTTCAGGGTCGTGAGGTGGAAATAAAATCGAGCCACTCATCATATCATGACCACGTGGTTCGAACATAAGTCCTTTTCGAATCCAATCGAAATCCCTTAAAAAATGCTGACGCTTTTCAGTCATAGAATTCCCGGTCAATTCTGGACCACCTTCTTTGATAACACGTACGGGATTTCCGCACGCATGCGCATCAATACAAACAAAAGTACCTTTAACCATTTATAAAATTAAATCGTGAGTTTGTGTATTATTTACGAGTCTTGAAATCCCTAAAGGATTTTCATTTTTTAGAGCGTCTGGCAACAAATCATTTGGCCAATCTTGGTAACTAAATGGACGAATCCAACGTTTAATAGAATGAATACCGACTGCTGTAAAACGACTATCAGTAGATGCTGGATATGGACCACCATGATTCATAGATGGACACACCTCAACACCTGTTGGAACACCATTAAAGATAAGACGCCCAACACGATTTTGCATAGCCGAAACAATTTCCGGATACGTTTTAATTTCTGAATCAGTTGCAATTATCGTTCCCGTAAGTTGCCCTTCTAATTTTGAAATAATGTTTTGCAATTGGTTCGCATCACTACAGGCTACAACTATAGAATAGGGCCCAAAAACCTCATGATGCAAGGTTGTATTGTTTAAAAAGGTGTCACCTGAAACTGTTGTTACGGTTTGTTTGGCGTAGTTATCTTGAACACTCGATTTATATTCGGCAACCACTTTTAAATCAGCTTGAGAAGTTGCCTTCACACGATTCGCTTCATAAGCGTCTAAAATATGAGGATGCAACATGCAAGAAGGTTCAATGTTTATAATTTCTTGTGAAAGCGTATCAATAAACAGTGATAAATTTTCGCCTTTAATTCCTAATAATAATCCAGGATTGGTGCAAAATTGTCCAGTTCCTAATGTAATGGAACTCGCGTATGTTGTTGCCCAATCAGATCCTTTCGCTTTTAAAGCTTCTGGTAGAATGACAACCGGATTAATACTTCCCATTTCAGCAAAAACAGGAATAGGCTCCTCACGTTGAGCTGCTAAATCATATAAAGCGCGACCACCTTTAATACTGCCCGTAAAACCAACGGCTTTTACACCTGGATGTTTCACCAATTGTGCGCCTACTTCAATACCACTGCTATTTAAGTTGGAGAAGACACCTTCTGGCATGCCTGTTTTTTGCGCTGCTTTTACAATAGCAGATGCTACTAACTCACCAGTTCCAGCATGCATGGGATGCGATTTTACTATAACTGGACAACCAGAAGCCAAAGCAGCTGCTGTATCACCACCTGCTGTGGAATAAGCTAAAGGAAAATTACTAGCTCCAAAAACCACAACAGGACCTAATGGAATAAGCATTTTTCTGATGTCGGATTTTGGCATGGGTTCCCGATTGTGTTGTGCTGTGTCTATTGTTGCTTCTACCCAAGAACCTTCCAATAATAAATCAGCAAACATGCGTAATTGACCAACTGTTCGCCCACGTTCACCTTTAGCACGACCTTCAGGCAGTCCTGTTTCAGAGCAATACCTGTTTATTAAAACCATATCTAGAGCTAAAATTTCATCAGCAATCGCATTTAGAAATGCTGCTTTTTTGATACCTGACATACTTTTATAAGTCCGAAATGCACTGCTTGCTAATTTTACAGCCTGGTTTATTTCATCATTTGTTGCTTCTGTAAAAACAGTATCATTTTCAGTATTTGTTTGTGGATTAAACGTTGTATATGTTTTGTTTCCGGTAGCTACCTGCTGGTATCCTATGTAATTCTTTCCTGTAATCATCTGTGTCATTTTAAGCAATTTTTGTTCCGTTTGGCATCAAGCGTTCTGGTTGTAATAGGACAACATCTTTTTCCGCTCCTAATCCGCCTAATATTAAACATTCGCTCATGATATTGGCGATTTGTTTAGGTGGAAAATTAACAACTGCCACCACTTGTTTTCCTATTAAATTATCGGCTTCATATAAATTTGTTATTTGAGCTGATGTTTTTAGTATCCCTATGGAACCAAAATCGACCAATAGCTTGTACGCAGGATTTTTCACTTTTTTGAAAATTTCTGCTGAAACAATGGTTCCAATGCGCATATCTACTTTAGCAAATTCGTTCCAAGTTAAATTGTTTTCCATTATAAATTTTTATAATCTGGTAATATTGGTCTGTTTTTTAGACTGGTTTCTATCACTTGTTTTACAAATGCACGTTCACGACCTTCTAAAGGTAATCTTGGTGGACGCACATATTCAGAGCCAATTCTAGTATATACTTCTGCCAGTTTAATGTTTTGTACTAATTTAGGATTTATATCCAACTCTAACAAGGGCATAAACCAGCGATAAATTTCTATGGCTTCTTGAATCCTTCCTGCCTTTTGAAGTTCATAAATGGCTACCGTTTCTGCTGGAAAGGCACAAACCAAACCTGCTATCCAACCATCGGCTCCCATAATTAGACTTTCTAAAGCAATGGTATCAACACCTGTCATGATTTTTAATCGGTTGCCAAAAGCATTTTTAATTCGGGTGACATTGGTAATATCACGTGTAGATTCTTTTACTGCTTTAATATTATCCTGTTTTAATAATTCCTCAAACATGTCCAAAGTCACTTCAATTTTATAATCCACAGGATTGTTGTAAATCATAATAGGTAAGGATGTATTTTTCGCTACGGCTTTAAAATATTCAACCGTTTCCTTATCACCCGATTTATAGCGCATAGGTGGTAACATCATCAACCCTTTGGCACCATCTATTTCTGCTTTCTGGGCTGCTTCAATAGCTGCTTTTGTCGTTTGTTCGGCAATGTTAATAAGCACGGGAACTTGACCTTTAACCAAGTCTACAGTTGTTTGTGTTAGTGTTCGTTTCTCACTATCCAATAAAGTACTGGCTTCTCCTAAAGTTCCTCCAAGCACAATGCCGTGAACACCTGCTCCTAATTGTGCTTTAATATTAAGCTCAAAAGTTTTTAAATCCAATTCATCATTTGCTGTGAATTTGGTTGTAACTGCTGGCATAACGCCTTTCCATTGGATACTCATAATCTATAAATTTTATAGTGTAAATTTAGAACAGGAACCCGTACTTTATTAGTCCATATTTATCCATATATGATATAATATTATCCTATTTTATTTTTTTAGAATAATTAAGGAGTAATATTTACCTATTTTTGTGAATTATCGATTATGAAAACATGAAAGTACTCCCATTTAAAATACCGAAACCCGAACAAGATGCCTTTGTTTTTCAAATTGATAAAGAAGTTGCTTTTTATGACAAGTTTCATGAACATGAAGAAATTCAGTTCAGCATTATTTTAGAAGGCGAAGGCACACTAATTGTTGGCGATACAGTAAATTTCTACTCTAAAAATGATATTTTAATTTTAGATAGTTACATGCCGCACGTGTTTAAAAGTGATGGGAATGCTTCAGAAGAATCGCATATGTTGTCGTTATTTTTCACCAAAGAATCTTTTGGAAATAATTTTTTCGATCTCGAAGAATTACAGGAAATACATCCATTTTTTAAGCGATCTAATCATGGTTTTAAAGTAACATCTCATAAAAAGGCGATTAAAAACCTCTTCTTAAAATTGGAATCTGTATCTAAACTAGAGCGGTTTATCGTATTACTTCAACTGATGAAACTGGCTTCAAAAGCCAATTATGATAGTTTATCATCCTTTATTTATGACAAAAAATACTCGGATGATGAAGGAAAACGTATGCGAGATGTTTTAGAGTTCACCATGAATCAATTTACAAAAGCTATTACATTAGATGACATTGCCCAAGTGTCCAATATGACCAAAAATGCTTTTTGTAAATACTTTAAAAAGCGCACCAACAAAACTTATTTTCAATTTTTAAATGAATTACGCATTGAACATGCTTGCAGATTGATGCATGTGCAACCTGATGATTCCATTTCTGAAATTGCCTACCAATCAGGATTTAATAATATCTCGAATTTCAACAGACATTTCAAAATATTGAAAGAAAAAGCACCTAATATGTATCGGAAGAATCCAAACTAAAAATTAATGATTTTGAAGATTATGTTTTCTTCACATATTTCGTAATAATCACAATTTGCTGACCATCTACTTTACCTTCAATAAACTCAGCATTTTCATGATCTAAACGAATGTTTCTAACAGCAGTTCCTTGTTTGGCAACCATACTAGAACCTTTCACTTTTAAATCTTTTATCAAGACCACGTTGTCGCCATTCTCAAGTATAACGCCATTCAAATCACGATGAATAATCTTGTTGGCTTCATCTTCGTGTTCACCAGTTGCTCGCGCTAGAGCCAAAGCTTCATCATCCAAATACATCATATCCAACAAATCTTTTGGCCACACTTCATTTCGTAGACGTTGTAACATTCGCCAAGCCATAATTTGAACAGCAACGTGCTCACTCCACATACTATCATTTAAACAACGCCAATGATTAGGATCCATGTCTGTATTCCCGTTTATTTGATCCAAGCAGGTTTTACAAACCAACACATCATTAGCTACATTTTCATTTAATGATGGCGGAATAGTATATTGTTTTAAGTTGTCAGTAGATGTGCATAATTCGCAGGTATTATTACTGCGTTCTTGGATCATTTGTAATACGCTCATGGTAAGTTTTATTGAAGATAATTTCAGGTTGCAAACATACTACTTTTTACTGAAGTGTTTCGCGGATTTTTTTGGTTAAGGAATTTACAATTAAATCATAGGAATCATCAATCATTTGCTTCACCAGTGAGATAGCTAATTCACCTTTATTAAGACTAATGGTGTTCCAGTGTACTTTGCTCATATGGTAACCAGGCTGAACACTTTCATAATTTGCGCGTAACTCTAACGCATATTCCGGATCACATTTTACATTAATTGTGGCTTCATTTTGTTCCCAATTTTTCAACGAGGTTAGCAAAAACATTTTATTACCAACTTTAAAAACGAGCACATCTTCATCAAATGGAAAATGCTCGGTAACGCCTTTTTTAGCTAGGCAATAGTCACGAAGTTGTTCTATATTCACTGGTTATTTTTTTAATGCTTTAGTGTCTTCAATTTCAGGCAATTCTATAGCCGTGTAATCTATTTTCCACCCAATGGTCATCACCAAATTTTCAATCAAAGAAATCGCTTCAACAGCTTCTCGTTGCGCCAATTTGTATAAACCACTTTCAGGAACTTTATCAAGAATGTGCTTTTTAGCTTCGGCTTGAAGTCCTGTTAAATCAGAGGCTTGAAACCTATTAAACATGCCATCTTTTTTATCGTAATAATTCAGGTTGGTTTCCACGCTTAAAATTTCGGGCTGTGGAAAATGCTTTAAAATTATGGTTTTGGTATTGGTATTGGCTTCTAGTTTCACTTTTGAAAAATCAAAACCTACATGTGCTTTAGCATTGATAACTACCAAGGCTTTCTTTCTACCGCTTACAAGTTTTAAAAAACGCTCTTTGACATCCTCATAGTGGTAGATTTCTGCAAAATCACCTTCTACAGAAATAAATTTACATACCATTTTTATTTTATCAAGAAGAATAACTGATTGTGTATTGGTTTGCTGTTTTATTTGCTGACTTCTAAAATAGAACATGGCAATAAGCGCTACAATAACACCAACTATTAAGCCGAAAAGTATATCCATAAATTACAACTGATTGTTTAACACGCTAATTTACTCAATTCCAAACAAAACTGGTTTACTTGGTGTGGCATCATTTTCAAAAGGTGCTATTTGAAGGTTTAAAAAATAGGTGCCATCTTCAACGGAATTGGGCACAAAAATCAATTCGGTTATGGTGGCATCCATTCGCTTTCTTCCGGCTGTATTCCAAAATGCGTGATGTGCTAACAGTTCGCCACTATCCTTTTCTTTATCCACGCTTGGCAAATCTATTAGTAAATGTTTGACTCCCTTTTCACGCAAATAAATAGCCGCTTCTTCCAATAAATACGGCGGATTGGTATTGGAATATTGCTGGTTTAATTTTTCATTGGTATTGGGAATAGTACGTAAAATAACGGCTTCCCGCTTTTTATTCCCCAAGGCAAACTGAATTTGCTTTTTTGAGATAACGAAATCCGTTTTGTGTTTTTCTGGCGCAACCGTTATCACTTCGGCTAAAAAGAAAAATTGTTTTAAATTCTGATTTACAGAATGCACGTTTTTGGTAATATGCCCAACACATTCTGTGTGTGTCCCGTGAGCATGTGGATTAAACAGAATATTATTAAAATTAATATCGGCACCTTCTGCAACGCTTGCTGTCCAATCCGCATCTTGAACGGGTTCAATTTTTGGTGGATCTTGATACCATGCATTCACATTAGTTGCCGAAGCTCGCATGGGAATGGAAATGTCCAACGCTTTAGTTAAATCTATTTTGTATTTTTTGGAATTAGTTTCAATAGTTGCAATCATGTATTCT
>CBFHJN010000009.1:0-3677 GCA_965655805.1 Flavobacteriaceae bacterium | reverse complement strand
GTGGTTATAAGAAACATAAAAACCAGAATAAAAACAACTCTAAACCGCTTAATTTAAAAGAAATAAATCGGACGCAATACCATCACTTAAAAACAATCCTTTTTTGGTAACAAGCAATGTGTTTTTATCAATATAAAGCAATTGATTAGCAATGTGTTTTTCGGCTTGTTTTAACAGTAATCCTTTAAAATGCAATCCAAAATCGGTTTCAATTTTCTCTAATGAAACGCCCCAAATGGTTCGTAAACCGGTCATAATATATTCATTAAACTGATCCGTTTTCGTTAATTTTTCGATTTCAATTGGCAACTTATTTTCCATTAGAGATTTGATGTATTTGGCGTTATTTCTCACATTCCAACCACGTTCTTTTCCATTGAACGAATGTGCCGAAGGCCCAATACCTAAATAGGGTTTACCTTGCCAATACGCCGAATTGTTTCTGCTAAAAAAATCAGGCTTCCCAAAATTTGACAGTTCATAATGTATAAAACCACGATTGGTTAAAGTGTTCACCAACATATGAAATTGTTGCTCAGCAAGCGCATCATCAACATTTTCAATAAGTCCTTTTTCTATGAAACTCGCCAGAGCTGTTTTGGGTTCAACGGTTAAGGCATAACTAGAAATATGTGGAATATTGTAAGACAAAGCAGTTTCAATATTCTCCAACCACTGCGTATTTGTGGAACCCGGAATACCGTAAATTAAATCGACAGAAATATTATCGAAATGCTTTGTGGCTTCTTGTAAAGCAATTTTAGCTTCATCGGAATTGTGCGCGCGATTCATCAGTTTTAAATCGGTTTCAAAAAAGGATTGAATGCCAATGGAAAGACGATTTATGCCAATGGCTTTATAATCTTCAAAAATAGTTTTCGATGCGTCTTGAGCTGAAATTAAATCATCTGGATTGGCTTCCAACGTGATTTCTGGATTATCAGAAACCTGGTAATTATTGTAAACCGCATCAATTATTAATTTCAATTCATTTTTACTTAAAAGACTTGGTGTACCACCTCCAAAATAAATAGTTTCGACTTGACTGTTTAAGAATTCTACTTTTCGTAATTTAAGTTCGGTAATTAATGCTTGAATGAGTTCGTCTTTCTTTTTTAAGGACGTCGAAAAATGAAAGTCACAATAATGACAGGCCTGCTTGCAGAACGGGATGTGGATGTAGATTCCGGCCATGTTTAGTATTCAGTGTTCAGTTTCAGTAAACAGTGGTTTCTTATAACTTGAAATTTTATCATAATTTGTTTAATCTTAAAATACTTGAAAAATGATTTTCTTGAGACTGCAAACTGCGACTGAACACTGCTCACTTCTTCTTAACCCGATCTTCATTTTGCTTCACAAAACTATCCCAACCCGAATAACTTTTTCCAATTTCTATGCGACCTTCATTGTAAAAATGACAAACAGCTGCTGCCAAACCATCCATGGAGTCTAAATTTTTTGGCAAGGTTTTTAACCCTAATAAACTCTGAAGCATTCTAGCTACTTGTTCTTTACTGGCATTACCATTTCCGGTAATGGCCATTTTTATTTTTTTGGGTGCATATTCAGTAATCGGAATTTCGCGACTTAAACCAGCTGCCATGGCCACACCTTGTGCGCGACCTAACTTAAGCATACTCTGAACATTTTTTCCGAAGAAAGGTGCTTCAATAGCAATTTCGTCTGGATGATGTGTGTCGATGAGTTCAATAGTTCGTTCAAAAATAAGTTTTAGTTTAAGGTAATGATCGCTGTATTTCTTTAAATCCAATTCATTCAACTGCATAAAAGACATAGTTTTACCTACCACTTTTATCAGCCCAAAACCCATTATGGTTGTGCCAGGATCAATCCCTAATATAATTTTTTCTTTACCCATTAATCACAATAATAGCAACCACTTAATGATATGGAAACACCTACCGTTGCAGTAAATAGGTTGCCATTAAAAGAGCCAAACCCTTCCGAAATTGGACTAAATTCTGAACTAAATCCGTAAACGTATGACGTATCCAGAAATACCGAAAGCGTTCTTGATAAGGTATAATGAAATTCCAATCCAGCCATAGCATTTAAAAACGATGTGTTATTCTCTGAAAAACTACTCAACGGTTTTACCATAGAAAAACCAGGTCCTGCGTGTGCCACAACACCAAGATGCGCTGGTAAAAAAGTAGCAATTGGTGTAATATCATACACAAACTGTGCATTAATTCTGGAGTAATTGATTTTAAAATCTGGCGATCCAGCGTCTTGTTCCAAACGGTTAAATCCGTAATCCAATTTCACACCATATTGTGGTTTAAACATGCGCTGCACACCTAGTTGAATGGTTGGAAAGTTGACAGATTTGCCTTCAAAACCGGTTACAAAACCACTAGAATTCGGACTATTTAATCCAACAGAAAATTGGGCCTTCCACCTGCTAGCTTCACTTTGCGCAAAACTATTAGCAAGCATAAAAAAGAAAACAAGCATCAATCCAATGGACTTAATTTTTTTAAAAGCTATCTGCATATACGTTTTATGTTTTAATTTGTAATATTACCGTACTAACGAACCAGAGTAAAATATGTTTGGAGCGATTCCTCACAAAACTAAACAATTCTTTTTTGTACTTATTAAATTAAGCATCGTAATTGGCGCTTTTTATTTTATATATCAAAAACTCACCCGTAATCCGGATTTAGATTTTAGTCATTTTATAAATTATTTAACTAAAAGCAAGCAATTTTCACTAAGAACCATCAGTTTTTTAATCATTTTAAGTCTTTTTAATTGGTTTTTTGAAATTCTAAAATGGAAAATCCTGGTGTCTTTATTCAAAAAAATATCATTTTATCATGCTTTGGAGCAAAGTTTAGCGTCGTTAACAGCTTCTTTATTAACGCCAAACAGGATTGGTGAATATGGTGTAAAAGCTATGTATTATGAATCGACTGAACGAAAACGGATTGTAGCTTTAAACCTATTGGGAAACGCCTTGCAAATGTTAGTAACGGTTTTGATAGGGTGCATTGGATTATATCTGTTTTTAAACACCTATGACACAGATATTAACTATCAAAAAACTGCTCGTTTTGCGTTTATAATCCTTGTCATTGCCGTAATTGGTTTTGTAAGTATCACAAAAAGCACCATTACTTTTAAAGGGTTTTCAATTCAAAAAGCTAGAGATTATTTCAAAAAATTGCCTTCTAAAATTTATTTAATAGGGTTTTCACTATCAGCTATTAGGTATGCCATTTTTTCATTTCAATTTTATTACATTCTAACTTTATTTGGTGTCTCGTTGACTTATTTTGAAGCGATGATAGTTATTAGTAGCATGTATTTATTAGCCTCTGTCATACCATCTATATTTATTTTTGATGTGGTTGTAAAAGGCAGTGTAGCCGTATATTTATTTACCATTGCTGGCGTAAACACATTTACCATATTAAGTGCTGTAACTATTATGTGGTTATTAAATGTTGTATTTCTTAGTGTTTTTGGTAGTATATTTGTTTTAAAGTTTAAACTTCCTAACTATTAAAAATGGTTTTTATCATCACCATATCAATCACATTGGCGTATCTTATTTTAATAAGTGTGCTGATTTATGGTTTTGAAACCGTCCAGAAATTCAATCTGAAAAACGAAGCACCGAAAACCGCATTTTCAATTGTGGTTCC
>CBFHJN010000008.1:4962-28166 GCA_965655805.1 Flavobacteriaceae bacterium | reverse complement strand
GAACGGCTCCTTTGTTATTTTTAGTGAATTCAAATAAATGCTCAACTGAAATACCATCGGTATTACTAATAGATCCAAATGCATCCTGAACACCAACCATTTTAGCGCCTTCCAATTCTAGAAAATGCGCAGCCCAATAGCCTACATTTCCAAAACCTTGAACAATAAATGTCTTGTCTTTTAAGTCTACTTTTTTACTTTCAGCCCAATACTTAATCGTTAAATACACACCAAAACCAGTTGCTCTATCACGACCTTCTAAACCGCCTGAACCAATTGGCTTCCCAGTTACAACATGCTGATTTTTTGAGCGTTCAGAAGGCGCTTTTGTAGACATATAGGTGTCTGCAATCCATGCCATAGTTTGTGCACTTGTGTTCACATCTGGAGCAGGAATATCATGTTCTGGTCCAATATTTTCACCTAAAGCATAGGTAAAACGTCTGGTAATTCGTTCTAATTCTGAATCTGAATATTTTGATGGATTCATTTGAATTCCACCTTTGGCACCACCATATGGTAAACCTGCTAACGATGTTTTCCAAGTCATCCACATAGCTAAAGCCTTAACAGAATCAATATCGATAGTTGGATGGTAACGCAAACCACCTTTGTATGGTCCTAGAGCGTTATTGTGCTGGACACGGTAACCTTTAAAAATTTCCACCTCTCCATTGTCCATACGAACTGGGAAATGAATTATTAATTCGTTATTAGTTACAGCTAATATTTTTTTAATGTTTGGGTTTAATTCAACCATTTCGGCTGCTGATTCGAATTGTTTCATTACATTCTCTAGCATACCTTGTTTAGGTTGTTTTTTCTTTTTTAATTCTTTTGTTAATGTCATTGTTTTTGTTTTTAGATAAATACAACAGTAGGTTCATTCAATACCTGTTCAATTTTTTGAACATTTTTTATGGTTTCTTCTTTTGTGTCTATTTTAATAATTTCATATTCACTACAGGACCATATGAAATGTTTGTTCGCTGTTAAACTACATGTTTTTTCAAACCTGCAATCTTGACACAAACTTCTATCCAAATTATGATTCATAAATTAATTGTTTTAATTCTGTGAACCAAAAGGCAACAGCTGTGCCAATAAAACAAAACAATCAAAAACATTAAGTCAATTGATTTAAAATCAAATACTTAATATTAAAACAAAATTATATATGATTTAACAGAAGTGTGTAGAAATTACCCAACTATGTAAGAATTACGCAAACATTTAGATGCCTTACTTTATTTTTTCACTCAAGGTTTTTCTATCTATTTGGAGAATTTTAGCTGCTTGAGATTTGTTATTATTGGTAGCTTCCAGAACTTTCAAAATGTAATTTTTTTCTATTTCTTTAAGTGGCAGCAATGTATCATCAACATTGGGGAATGAAATTTGATGCTTTAATTGTTCCGGCAAATCAGAAATAGTAACCTGTCTGTCACACATAATAACAGCACGTTGGATGACATTTTCCAATTCGCGAATATTTCCTGGCCATGAATAGCGTTGTAAAGCTGCTAGTGCCTCTGTTGTAATAGGGATTAATTTACCTTTATATTCCACACCATATTTAAACAAAAATTTATCTGTTAATAAGGGAATATCAGTTTTACGCTCTTGAAGTGATGGCACACTAATTTCAACGACGGTTAACCTGTAATATAAATCTTCACGAAATCGACCTTTGGCTATCAATTCTTTTAAATCGCTATTTGTAGCGGCTATAACCCGAACATCCACATGTTCTATTTTTTGCGACCCTACTCGTGTTACCTCTTTTTCTTGAAGCACCCGAAGCAAACGCGATTGCGTAGCCAATGATGCATTACCTATTTCATCTAGAAAAATGGTTCCTTTATTGGCAGCCTGAAAAAAACCATTGCGGTTTTCATCAGCTCCTGTAAAAGCACCTTTTGTATAACCAAATAATTCAGACTCTAAAAGATTTTCAGGAATAGCACCACAGTTTACAGCTATAAAAGGTGCAGTGGCATATTTTCCCAAATAATGAATAGAACGTGCCACCAATTCTTTACCTGTTCCGCTTTCGCCTTTTATAAATACGGTTGCTTTATTATCCTTAACACGATCAATAACATCCGTCACTTTTTTGATGGCTACAGATTTCCCTATTAATTCGCCATAACTGGTTTTTTTAATATTCGTATCCTTTAATATTATAGCTTTTTTAGGTCTGCTATCCAAGGCTTTATTAACAGCTAATTGTAATTCACCTTTGGTAAACGGCTTGGTTAGGTATTCCATAGCTCCAGATTTCATAACCTCTAATGCGCCATCGATAGATGGATATCCTGTAACGACCAATTTAGGTATATTGGGAAAATGATCAGACACATATTTCACCAATTCAAGTCCATCAACTCCAGGCATTTTTAAATCGGTAATTAGTAAGTCTATGGATTTATCTTGTAAAATAACAATCGCTTCTTTTACAGAAACGGCTTTATATGTATGGTAATTCAAGCTTTGTAAATGGCGCTGAAGCAATTCTAAAATATGAATATCATCATCTACCAATAATATATTTTCCTGATTTAATGCCATTTTTTAATTTTTTGGGAAATGAATACTAAAAATCGTGCCTTTTGGCGAATTTTGTCTGTGCTTAATACGACCTTGATGACTTTTCACAATGCCATGAACGACGCTTAAGCCCAAGCCAGAACCTTCTCCAACCGGTTTTGTTGTGAAAAATGGATTAAAAATACTGTCGCCTTTTTCTGGGTCAATTCCGGAACCTTCATCACTAATTTCTATAATTATAAATGTATCATTTTGATTAACGTCCACATTAATGACACCGTTTTCAGGTGAAAAATATATGGCGTTAATTACCAAATTAAAAATAACTTGAGTCAACTGAATGGCATCTACTCGGAATGGAATATTGGTATCGTTAATATGCACATTACAAGTAATGGCCTTTTTTATAAAATTTGGTTTTAGCAGGCTAATAGCATCTTTTATAATGGGTACAATATTAGTTAGCTCCATTTGCTGTGGCATATCACATGAAAAGAACATGAGTTTTTTAACGACCTCTCGGGAATAAATAGCACTATTCATTATTTTATTTAAATCCTTTAAAACCGATGCATTGTCTTGAAACTGATCCTTTAACAGTTCGGAATAGCCTAAAATATTAGCTAAAGGTGTATTTAATTCGTGTGCAATTCCAGCTGTAATTTCACCTAAAATGGACAAGCGATCTGCACGTTCTACTTGTCGCCTAGATACCGCTTCATTTTCAATAATTTGTTTACGCTCGAATAAATTACCTAATTCCAAGGTGATCTTGGACAACAACTGCTTTTCTTCATTTAAAAAACTGTTTTCGTCATATTTATCTTTAGAATACCCCACTTTTATGGAACCAATTGGAAGATTAAATGCTTTTATGGCAGACAGTATATATACTTTATCAACTGGTTTTTGTCCCACATTAATCTGAAAATCCATAACAACCAACTCAACTGATGTATCTTCTGGATACCTAATGGCAGCTTGCAAGCTTAAGGCAGTAGCGTTTAAAGTAGGTTCTAAATTATTTAAATCACAGTTAGAAATATGCGAACTAATCGTGTATAAACAAGTCAATTCTTTTATACGTTCTTTTAATTTATCTTCAGCTGTAATAAGTGGTGCCATAATAATATTTCTCGTAGGCTTGTAAAATTACATTTTTAAAAAATAGTATTCAAGGGTCGGTTTATAATTGTGATTATTTAACAATGAATTAGCTATAAAACACCAGCTTACTTATATATATTAGATACTTTTGCAGGATGCAAAATACCAATCCAACTACAGAAAAAGTTAACATTGAATTTATTGCTTTAATGGCCTCATTAATGGCTATTGTGGCGCTTTCAATTGATGCGCTTCTTCCTGCTTTACCAGATATTGCTGCAGACTTTGGTGTAAGTGATGTGTCAAAAAATCAGTTATTAGTAACCATGATTTTTTTAGGATTAGGTTTCGGGCAACTTATTTTCGGACCACTTTCCGATAGCTTTGGAAGAAAACCCATTATTTACGTTGGTTTTCTATTATTTGTTTTGGCTAGTATTTTGTGTGTTGCAACGAGAAGTTTTGAATGGTTAATTGTTGGTAGAATCCTTCAAGGCGTTGGTCTAGCTGCACCAAGAACAATCAGTATTGCTATGATTCGGGATTCTTATAGTGGTGACTATATGGCTAAAGTGATGTCATTTGTGGTCATGATTTTTATTTTAGTTCCTGTGATTGCGCCAACTTTCGGTCAGTTTTTAATGACGTTTTATAGTTGGCATTCCATTTTTTATGTCAATTTAATTTTTGGATGTGCTGTTATGTTTTGGTTTTGGAAGAAACAACCGGAAACCCATGTAAAAGCAAAAAGAACGAAACTAACGCCTCAATTGTTTATTGCTGGCACCAAGGAGTTTTACAGGCATAAAGATGCCGTGGCCTACACCATAGTTTCTGGTTTAATTACAGGGTCTTTTATGGTGTATTTAAGTACCTCTCAACAAATTTTTGAACATCAATACAACTTGGCGGAATTGTTCCCATACATCTTTGCTAGTTTGGCAGTTTCCGTTGGGTTTTCAACCTTTATAAATAGCACATTAGTATTGCGCTATGGCATGCAGCGGATTGCTTTTACAGCGGCAGTTTGTTTTTGTGTTATTTCATTATTGTATGTAATATTATTTAATTCAGGAAACAATCCAGACCTTTCTGTATTGGTTATTTTCTTTGCCTTACAATTTACCGCAATTGGCTTTCTATTCGGGAATTTACGCTCTTTAGCTATGGAACCTGTTGGTCATATTGCTGGTGTAGGTGCTGCCATTAACGGTTTTTTTAGTACCATTATGGCTGTACCTATTGCTGCTTTTATAGGCAGTTTTGTTACGGAAAGTGTTTTACCATTATTTATTGGATTTACTATTTGCGGTATTTTATCTGTTACTTTATTTCTTTCGGTAAAAAAAAGTGCTAAAATTTTAAAGCCTGAATAATAGTAACTACTGAAGAAATTATATACTCAACACCTATAGCAATAACTATAAAACCTATTACACGAGACAACGCATTAATACCAGAAGCTCCCAAAAATTTTACAATAAAATGTGAAGATTTTAAAATAAAATAAATTACCAACGTGGTAAACACCATAGCAGATAAAATTATAAATATTTGAGCAGTAGATTGGTATTCTTGATTGTAGGTAATTAATAAAGAAATAGTTCCTGGACCAGCTAGCATGGGTATAGCTAAAGGTGTTAGAGAAATAGAATCCCTTGACTCAATATCTTCTTGAATTTTATTGCGTTTCATGCCTTTATGCTCTTTAAATTTACCAGTCAACAAGGCAAATCCTGAAGAAGCTATAATTAATCCACCTGCTATTTTTAAAGCATTTAAGCTAATACCAAAAAAGGATAGAATATATTTACCTGCAAAAAAAGACAGTAACAAAATGATGAGCACATCAAAAGCCGTCCAAAATGCGGTTACAGCGCGTTCGCGTTTGGTATTTTCTTGAGTTAATCCAACGAAAACAGGAACGGTTCCGAGAGGGTTCATGATGGAGAATAACGCTCCAAAACTGATTAAAAATAAATCCATAGTTTTTTACTACAAATTCACCGTTTTTAATCCAATTGAAAGTTATCGCAATTTTAACCTATGATGTAAAAAATGTTAAGTTTAATCCGCTCGTTTACGTCGCGAATGCTTTTTAGGCTTTTTTTCTTCAATCCGAACATAAACCAATTTAAAACGTCCATTTCCACTTTCGCGTTTATCTATTTCAAATTTATCAATAGAACTAATTAAAGGGGTTAATTTGGCGAATCCGTAGTTACGTGAATCAAAATTTGGTTGTTTCTTTTGTAACAAACTCCCAACATCGCCTAGAAAAGCCCAACCATCATCATCGGCAAGATCTTGGATTGTTTGAGATATTAACTGAATATCTTTTGGCATTATTTTATCGTAACTATCTTCTTTAGTCGTTTTCTTTTTGTCTTCAGAGTCCGAATCGGAATCATTGGAAGCATGCTTTAAAATTTCGATATAGATAAATTTATCACAAGCCACAATAAATGGTTTTGGTGTTTTCTTCTCACCTATTCCATAAACCTGCATACCAGCTTCGCGCAGCCTGGTTGCTAATCTGGTAAAATCACTATCACTAGAAACCAAGCAAAAACCATTCACTTTTTCGCTATATAAAATATCCATAGCATCAATAATCATAGCGCTATCAGTTGCATTTTTACCTGTGGTATAACCGTATTGTTGGATAGGTGTGATAGCATTTTCCAGAAGCATATTTTTCCATTTTGCTAAATGAGGCTTGGTCCAATCGCCATAAATACGTTTTATGGTTGGGTTACCATATTTGGCAATTTCTTCCATCATCTCTTTTACGTAAGCAGACGGAATATTATCGCCATCAATAAGTACTGCTAATTTAATATCCATTGTTTAGTTTTAGTTAATCGGTATTTCGTAAAGTTAACGAACTGACTATTAAAATCCACTGAATTGATTATTTTTTTAAAATTCTATACTATTCCAGTCCATAAATTACATCAAGCCTTATCCAGTGTTTAAGTCGAATATTTTCTTACCTTTACCGCTTTTTTTAACTTAAATTATTATAATGGAAACAACCACTTTATTAGAAATTGCTAGGGACTATGGCAGTCCTATTTATGTTTACGATGCTGAAAAAATTGCATCGCAGTATAAACGCTTAAATGCGGCATTTAATAAGGTGAAACAGGTAAAGATAAACTATGCCGTTAAAGCATTATCTAATATTTCCGTACTAAAATTAATGAAAACATTAGGTTCTGGACTTGATACCGTTTCAATTCAAGAAGTACAGCTAGGCTTAAAGGCTGGGTTCTTACCAGAACAAATAATCTATACGCCTAATGGTGTGTCCTTGATTGAAATTGAAAAAGCAGCTGAAATAGGTGTGCAAATTAATATTGATAATCTTTCTATTTTGGAGCAATTTGGAACAAAACACCCAAATATTCCTGTTTGTATTCGTATTAATCCACATGTTATGGCTGGCGGAAATACCAATATTTCAGTTGGTCATATAGATAGTAAGTTTGGTATTTCAATTCATCAAATTCCACATATTTTGCGTATTGTAAAAAACACCAATATGACTATAAACGGAATTCATATGCATACTGGAAGTGATATTTTAGATATTGATGTGTTTTTATATGCCAGTGAAATTTTATTTGAAACGGCTAAAAATTTCAAAAATTTAGATTTTATAGATTTCGGATCCGGTTTTAAGGTGCCTTACAAACCAGGTGATATTGAAACAGACATTGAGGAGTTTGGTAAAAAATTAACCAAACGATTTAATGAATTTTGTAAAGAATACGGTAAAGATTTAACGCTAGCTTTTGAGCCTGGAAAATTTTTAGTGAGTGAAGCTGGCTACTTTTTGACGAAAGTGAATGTGGTAAAACAGACCACCTCTACGGTTTTTGCCCAAGTAGATTCGGGTTTTAATCATTTTATAAGACCCATGCTTTATGGTGCGCAACATGATATTGTAAATGTTTCGAACCCAAAAGGACGTGAACGTTTTTATTCGGTTGTTGGCTATATTTGTGAAACGGATACATTTGCCAATAACAGACGTATAAACGAAATTACGGAAGGTGATATACTTGCTTTTAAAAATGCTGGAGCCTATTGCTATTCCATGGCTTCCAACTATAATTCACGTTACCGTCCAGCTGAAATTTTATGGCATAATAATGAAGCGAAACTGATTCGAAAACGTGAAACTTTTGATGATATATTGAAAAATCAAATTGAGATTAGTTTATAAAAAAAAAGCGTTGCAGTAATTGCAACGCTTTTTTTTATATTTTCTGACTAAATATTGACCACGTGTTAAGTATCCCGAACTACCTTTTAAACGCTGATATACCCTATTTGCGTTTTAAAAAATAACGTACCGCTATTCTATTTTACTCCCAGGAATATCTTGTCCATTCTGATGGAGTGTTAAACTTTCAACAACACCTTCATCCGAAACATTGAATGAGACTTGCGCATCCACTACTTTTAGATAAAATTTATGGGTTGCCGAAGGAAACAATTCAAATTGCGGTTGTCCTGTAGCTTGCGCTATTAACTGGCTTCCATTTCGTGTTACGGTAATTATAAAACCTGGTGCCAGTTGATATTTTCCTAAATAGGTATCTAAAACCGCTTCTGAAACTTCCATATCAGCTACAACATCGCTGACATCAATATCCAAAATTTTAAGAACATCTATAGCATTTTGATTGGCAGGATTTAATTCTAAAGATTTTATATAGTTTGAAATCGCTGCATCCGAGTCACCTTGTTTTAAATAGACTTCACCCAAAGAATCAAATGTATTAGATGACTTGGGAAAAATTTCAGTATTCAATTTTAAAATTTTAAGCGCTTCATCATTCTTGTTCATACTCATATACTCATAACCTAAACGGTTTAGTTCGGTTTCTTCAAAATTATAAGTACTTGGTGATTCTTTCTTCGTTTGATGATATAAAGTAATGGCGGAATCTATACCGTTTTCTGAAATCTCCTTTTTCAACAACGGTACAATAGATGGTTGCGGATCGACTAAAGGTGTTGGACTACCTAATAATCTAAACCCAATTGCATTCATATTTTCGGCAGCATTGCTTAAAACAATAACCCCTTTTTTTGTGCCTTGAACAAAACCAGTAAATGATGTGTAACCTCCTGTTCGTCCATTATGCCAAGTCACACGTCCCTTATCTTCATAATGCCAACCCAATCCTATATGAAAACTTGAATCAGCATTTACAAATGCTTCTTTATGCGCTAATTGCATGGATTCATTTATAGGCGTATCTATTATTTCCAAATTAGCTTTTAAGAACGCTATCATATCCACTGCTGTAGAGCGTATACCTCCTGCACTAGCAATCACATCAAAATCCCAATTAGAAACTTGAGCACCTTCACTATGGCCAAAAGCTAAATGTTTTTGCATATTATCAGTTAGGTTTAATGCGGTGTTTGGCATGCCACAAGGTGATGTAATGCGCTCTTTTATAAGCGCCTCATATGTTTTACCGGTTTGGAGTTCTAAAATATGACCTAATAAACCCATGCCAAGGTTAGAATACTCATATTCCACACCAATATCTCTAGTCAATGCCAGACTGTTTAAAAATTCATACATCATTTCTGGAGCATAATCCACATACGGATTTAAGGGATCCTTCGGACTAAAATTATCAGGCATTCTTGGCAATGCTGATGTATGTGTTGCCAAATGTTTTAAAGTAATTTCTTTGCCGTTTCTTGTTGGTAATTTAACCGATTGCGGCAAGTATTTTGAAGCCGGATCTGTTAATGCCATGTTTCCTTTTAAAACTTCATCGGCCAATAAGGTTGTTGTGAATACTTTAGAAATTGAGCCAATTTCAAAAATAGAATTTTCATCCACTAGGTTTCCAGATTTTAAATCTGTTATGCCAAAACTATAATATTCAACGGTTTCACCATCAATCATGCCAACAACAATTCCTACATTAACACCACTATCAACTCGCGCTTGAATATGATTTTTAACTTCAGAGGAGATCAGTTGCTCTTGTGAAAATGTGATGATTGAAATACTGAAAAACAGGAAGGTAAATAGAATTTTTTTCATAATTGTAAGTGGTTTTAAAAGTGAAAATATTTAAATCATATAAAAACAGCCATTATGCATTTTGTTATGATTTTACCAGCATCTTATTTAATTCAAATGCGAAATAAGCCATCCATCCAAAAATAAATACACTAGCTATTCGTTGGGTTAACCCTCTGTAATTTGCTGGATCTAAACCAACAAGCATAGACCAGAAATACACAAAGATTATGAATCCTGAAATTAAAGTCACTTTAAAAAAGAGTGGACTCATTTTTTCATTTTTCATTTCGTAACAAGCAATAAAAGGTAAAATCATAAGCGCTAATCCCATACCATAAAAACCATGCATGGCTGTTCCCATTGGGTAAAGCCCATTTGAAACCATAGAAATTCCGAATAAAACTAATAATACACAGGATATATAAAACTTTTTAAAATTTATGGCAATTCCTAAAGCTAATATAATACATGAAAGTCCCGTTAGAATGGCTCCACTATTCAAAATTGCTTTTGCCGTTTCAAAATCTGTAATGGTAATTTCGCTTGCATGTTGCTTAATTAAATCATAACCTTCTACCAATGCGCCAGAAATAAAAACGGGAACGAAAAACAGGAGAGGAATAATGGTGGCTTGCTTAATTAAAATTTTCATTGGTTTAAGTTTAGTAAGTTTAAATAAGACGCATATAAAGATAAAACGTTACAAATTACCATTTATAAGAGGTCAACGCATCTTTTTAAACATAATATATTTTTTTTGACAGATATTCACTACATTTATATCCCTTCAAGTCTTTAAATAATAGCATAAAAAAAAGACTTATGATTCATAAAATGCCTGTGTTTGTTGTGCTGCTCTTTGCTGCCCAGTTTTTCTGTACTCAAACAATTTTATCTCAAAACACATCTAAAAAATCTATTGATAGTCTTTCTCAACAGCTCAACCTTGAAAAAAATTCAGAAAAAAAATTAGAAATATTAAACGAGATGGTGGCTATCGCTTTTCAATCCAATTTAAATTTAGCCAAAACCTATGCGCAAAAAGGTGTGCAATTATCAGAAAAGAGCAACCATAAAACTTGGCAGCCTAAATTTTATGAAATGCAAGGTCGTATGCATGCCAACCTACTAGAATTAGATTCCGCCTCCCATTACTTTGATAAAGCCTTAAAAGGTTACACAAATATTAATGATAAAAAAGGCCAAGCTACTACCTATTTTAAAATTGGATGGATTCATAAACGTCAAGGTGATGTGGAATCTGCTTTAAAAGTGGATTTGAAAGCACTCAAACTCATGGAATCCATTGATGATAAGCTAGGAATTGCTGGTGCTTACAACCGGATTTCAGAAGATTTAACCAAACAAGGTAGACTTGAAGAAGCCTTTGAATATGCGCTAAAAACGATTGCACTTTGTGAAGAAAACAACCTGAATGTAGAATTAGCTTATGCCTACACAGCTGCAGGCGACACTCAAATTGCTATGGGAAATAGTGAAAAATCTTTTGAATATTATGACAAAGCACTCACGTTGGCAAAATCTATTGATTTTTCGACTTTTGATGTTATAAATTTTTCCAATAATCGTGCAAACGCCCTAAAGCGCATGGGAAAATTGGACGAAGCCAAAGCAGCTTATGAGCAAGCATTAGCACAAGCCAAAGACGTTAATTATGGTAATGCCATTTATGTTATTACCGGAAATTTAGGTGAAATAAATCTGCTTTTAGGAAATTATGAGGATGCCTTAAACTATCAATTACAAACAGTTGCCACACAAGAAAAAGAAGGTGATGTTTCAAACCTAACGGAAGGTTATCACCATTTAAGTTCTATTTATGAAAAGTTAGAGAATTATCAGCTGGCTTTGGAATACCAAAAAAAAGCGTTGATTATGCGTGATAGTACGGCAAAAATGGAGAGCGACAAAACCATGTCTGAATTAATGACCCAATTTGAAACCGAAAAGAAAGACCAGACTATAACATCTCAAAACACCCAAATTGCACAACAAGAAAAAACGCAAATGCTATATATTGTTATTGGGTCTATTTTAGCCATCAGTTTATTAGGTATGGTTTTAAGTTTTAGAAACATTCGTAAAAAACGAAAAGCGTTACAGATTTTAAATGCCGAATTAGATTCAAAAAACAAACAAAATGAATTGCTGTTGCGGGAAATTCATCATCGTGTAAAAAACAATTTGGAAATGGTAAAAAGCTTAATAGCATTACAATCGGCTCAATTGGAAGATTCAGCAACCAAAGATGCCATGATTGCGAGTCAGAATCGTGTGCAGTCTATGGGAATCATTCATCAAAAACTCTATCAAGGCACTAATTTGGGTTCTATAGAAATGAAAGACTATTTCCTCAATTTAAGTGATGGCATTTTAGATTCTTTTAATGCTGAAAATAAAGTAAAAATAGAATGTGCCATGGAACAATTGGAATTGGATGTAGATACAGCCGTTCCCATTGGACTTATAGTCAACGAACTCTTAACAAACGCCATTAAATATGCCTTTCCAAATTCAGAAAACGGCAAGATATCTATTCAATTAGAACAAAAAACAAAAGATACATTGCATTTAAAAGTGACCGATAATGGCATTGGGAAAGTTATTGGTTTGGCTCCAAAAGGCACTGGTTTTGGGTCGCAATTAATTAAACTACTCACCCAACAATTAAACGGAACCATGGAAGAACATGCCGAAGAAGGCACAACGGTTTCATTTGAATTTAAACACCAAAGCGCTGCTTAATGGAACAACCTATTAAAATATTAATTGTTGAAGATGAAATGATTATTGCAGCCAATATGTCATTGCAATTAACCAGTTTGGGCTATGAAGTAACAGGAATAATTCCAAGAGGTGAAGAAGCGCTTGTTCATATTAAGGAAAATAGACCAGATATTATATTACTGGATATCCAGCTAAAAGGTGCAATTGATGGCATTGAAATGGCCAAAATTATGCAACAAGATTATGACATTCCCATAATTTATTTAACTGCAAATACGGATTCTGCACATTTTGAAAAAGCCAAGTCAACCAATCCCTATGCGTTTATTTCAAAACCCTTTAAAAAATTGGATTTGCAACATGCTATTGAACTGACTATAAATACGCTTCAAAAAGACACATCAATCGTGAAAAGTGAGACTAAGGATGATCTTTCATCTTTTATTTTAAGCGACTGTATATTTGTGCGTCACTCTGATAAAATGGTAAAAGTGGCCATCTCCAACATCCTATATATTGAAGCGGAACGCAATTATTGTCGTATTTATTCCAAAACAAAAGAATACCTTCTCGTTATGACACTTAAAGATCTTGACGAAAAATTGCCATCCAATCTTTTCTTGCGAATCCACAGGTCCTTTATTGTTAATATTTCGCATATAGACGAGATAGCAACCAGCCATGTGGTCATTTCAAAAAAAGCTATTCCGTTGAGTAAGAGCTTAAAAGAGGAACTACTCAAGCGCCTACATACAATTTAAAATCTCGGATAAATAAAACAGCCCTTTCGGACAGAATATTTATATTCTCATCCTAAATCACTTGCCATTTTCATTGATTATCAATTAATTAGGACAACGCAAAATTTGTGTTAGCTATTAATTAATCTTTTAAATCAATAATCATGAAAACAGTAAAAACAATTATGGTATTAGCAATTTTGTTAGTACTCATGCCATTTAACTCAAATGCACAAGAACCTGCAGTAACCCTTGAATTTGAAAATTCACAAGAAGCCATGACTCTTATTCAAAATTACACCAACGCACTACAAAAAGGTGATGTTAACGCTATGAATGCTCAACTAGATAAAAACGCTATGATTTATGGTTTAGGAGGCAGTGCAGATTCTCTTAATGTAGAACAACACAAAGCCTATTTCACAGAAAGTATGTCCTCATATACACACGTCACGACTAATGATCTATATCTGCCTGTAAAAGTAACAAATAATTGGAATGAAGGCGAATGGGTTTTATCCTGGGGAGTGAATACGATAACGGATAAAAAATCAGGTCAAAAAATTGAAATTCCTTACCATACAGCAAGTCTTGTTGCTAATGGAAAAATTATGATGATTCGCTATTATTATGATATGGCAGATATTATGAAAAATACGGGATGGACATTGACACCTCCAAAAGGATGATGGTTAGTCTTACTCACGCATAAATGAAGGTGTAAATAAAAAACAAACAGGTAGATAAATTTTTAGAGGGAATTCACAGTCAGTATTTCATAATCAGTTTTAGTGTAGTTATTAAATTCAACTATGTGACAAATACTCACTATTCTACCTGTTTCATTAAGCAATTAAACGATGACAAAATGAAATTTTTGAAAATCATAACATGTTTTATTATCTCATTAAATACATATGCTGCCTTTGCGCAATCGTATTCAAATGATGCATATGCTACCGAAATATCAGCATTTTATAATGCACTTCAACACAATTTTATAACCGCTGAAGCACTAAACAATTTAACACCAAACTTCAAATTACAGGTTACTAATCAAACTCTTGACAAACCAAATAGATATACGATAACCATTGAAGAAATTATGCAAAACAATTGGACTCAAATAGGTGTCAGTAATTTAAAAATGGAAACCACAAAGAATAATTTAATTCTAGTAACTGGTAATTTATCTGGAAGACAACCTACCGAATGTGATTTTATAACAACACCTTTTAAGCACGTTTGGGAACTTAAAGTTGACAAAAACAATGTAAAACTAACAAAGCAATAACCAATGAAAAAAGCAGGCATCATAGGTGGTTCTGGGTTTATAGGAAGCCACATCACCAAAATATTTTTGGAAAACGGTTTTGAGGTCAAAGCTTCAACAACTGATATTTCAAACGAAGGGAAATATCAGCATTTAATGGATTTAAAACATTCAGAAAATTTACATATTAGTGAGTTGGATGTGCAAGATAAACAGCAATTAAAACAATTTGTTTCAGATTGTGATGTGGTTGTTCATGGTGGTACACCATTCCAATTAGATGTTCAAGATCCGCAAAGCGAATTGTTTGATCCAACCATAAAAGGCACAGAAAATTTTTTAGATGTTATTCTCAATACAGCTTCTGTAAAAAAAGTAGTCATTATTGCTTCTGTAGCAGCCTATAACACCAATTTTCCGTTACCTCCTGATAATAAATCAGCTCTTGACACCATAAGTGAAAGGGATACACCATTTATGAGTCTAGAAAGTCACCCATATGCACAAGCGAAATTTTTGGCTAATCAGACGGTAAATGATTTTATAAAAACCCATCCAAAACTGGATTTTGAAATCACCAGTATTTCACCTGTTGGTGTTTTCGGAAAATCCTTATCACAACGCGAAGATTCCACCTCAACAGGTTTGCAACATCTCATAAAAAACGGCATAGCGCCAAATCCGTTTATCCAAATGCTGTATGACACCAATGCCGAATTTGCCATCGTAGATGTCAATGATGTGGCAATAGCTGCTTATAAAGCAGCTACTATTTCCGATTTGCATGGCAAAAATTACTTGTTAAGTAGTGAAACCTATGCCATTTCAGATATCAACCTAATGTTGAATCATAAAGAGCCGAAAAACCTGCCGATAATTATTTATCAAAATCAACTGGCTGAACATGATTTGGGCTTGCCATTCACATCAGTAAAAACAACTTTAAATGAATATTCCCAATCCTAAAACATGTCTATTTAAAATTAAATTAACCATTAAAACCATAACAATGAAAACTTTAAACTTACTAAAAACAGCCACTCTAATTGCTTTGGCCACACTTATTTTGAATTGTAATCAAACATCCAATACAGAATCTAGTATTGAAGAAAAACAGGTAAGTGAAAACAAAAACACCTTTGCGGTACCAAACTATTTTCTATTAAGGCCAGACGTTGAAAAAGCTTATGGGTATTCACATGCTGTAAAAATTGGAAATTCTATTAAAGTATCTGGTGCTGTTAGCATGGACAACGAAGGCAATCCAACAGCAATTGGCGATATGGAGCAACAAATGAAAAACTGTTATGCTGATCTAGAAAAAATATTAACCCATTACGGTTGCACCTTTGATGATGTGGTTAAAGAAGATGTATTTACAACAGATATGGCAAAGTTTCTAGAATTTGCTGGATACAGAACCGAAATTTATAAAAACCACTTTCCAACAGGCTCTTGGTTAGGTGTAAAAGAATTAGCCGTTCCAGAATTTATGATTGAGATTGAATTGGAAGTGCACAAGAATAATGAATAATGAATAATGAATAATGAATAATGAATAATGAATAATGAAAGTTAAAATATTAAATATAAAACCATGAAAACCTTCACAAATATTCTTTTAACAGCACTCTTTTTTATAGGATTCGCTGCAAGTAGCCAAACACTTCCAAAAGCACTGGCAAAAATCAATACCCAAGGCTTTCAAAAATCGGAAGTAATGAATCTCGTTTCTGATTTATCCGATGTGTATGGTCCAAGATTAACAGGAACCAATCAATATTATACAGCTGCTGAATGGGCAAAAAAAACCATGGAAAACTGGGGAATAGAGAAAGTTTATTTCGAAAACTACTGCGATGATTGCATGGGTTGGGAAGTCAAATCTTTTAATGTAGAAATGACTGAACCAACTTATATGAAAATTCAAGCCTATCCATACGCTTGGACGGAAGGTTCCTATGGTGTACAAATAGGCGATTTAATTTGGATTGAAAATTATGCCGATTTAGAACAGGTAAAACAACAATGGAGCGGAAAATTAAAAGGTAAGACCATTTTGATTGGCGCTGCTCCAGAACAAAATATGTTGTTTAACGCCCTTTCAAACAGATTTACAGAAGATCAAATTTCCGAAGCTGAAAAATCGATTGAACCTGTACCAAGTAACCCTTTAGGACCAACTGCTGGAAATATGGATTTAATTGAAGATTTAGAGGTTATTTTCGAAAGTTTCATGAGAAAAGATGATGCCTTTTTTGGTTTCCTAAAAGCAGAAGGTGCTTTAAGCATGTTAGGAACAACACCTTTTTTCCCTGGAGTTGTTCATCCAAGTGGGACGTATAATTTTAGAGAAAGCCATGTAAAGCCTCTGCCCTATTTTGCTATTTCACCAGAAAGTTTCGGGAAATTATCACGCTTAAACCGAAGAGGAATTACGCCTAAAATTAAATTTCATTTGGATTCTGAATTGTATTTAGCACCTAAAAACAATGTCAATATTATAGCAGAAATAACAGGTTCCGATTCAAAACTAAAAGATGAAGTGGTGATGATAGGTGCGCATTTTGATTCGTGGCATCCTGCTTCTGGAGCGACCGACAATGGAGCTGGTTCTGCCGTCATGATGGAAGTGATGCGCATTATAAAAGTCTCTGGATTAAAACCAAAACGCACCATTAGAATTGCTCTTTGGGGTGGTGAAGAACAAGGGTATTTGGGTTCTATGGCGTATGCCGAAAATCACTTTGGAAAAGTAAAAGAAACGAGTCGGAAAAAAGAGGTTGAAAAAATTTCGGCCTACATTAATATGGATAATGGTGCAGGACAAATGCGAGGTGTTTATTTACAAGGAAATGAAGCCGTCAGACCCATTTTTAAAGATATGCTAGCACCTTATGAGCATCTAGATGTGAATAATCTAACCATTCAAAACACCAATTTTACAGATCATGATGTTTTTGATTATTATAAAATACCTGGATTTCAAATCATTCAAGATCCTTTAAACTATAGTACAGTTACACATCACACTAATTTAGATGCATTAGAATATGTGCCTGAACGCGATATGATGATTAATGCCACAGTTATTGCAGCATTGGTTTATCAAATTGCACAAAGAGATTTACGCTTACCTCGTGAAGATTAATCTAAAATGATTATTCACTAACTAAAAACAATAATTATGAACACAAATCAAAACATCCAAATCATTGACAATTTATACAAAGCCTTTGCAACAGGCGATATCGCAGCAGTTCTTGGTGGTATGAATCCTAAAATTGAATGGAATGAAGCCGAAAGTAATTCCATGGCAGATGGTAATCCTTATATAGGGCCAGATGCTATTTTACAAGGTGTTTTTGCACGTCTTGGAGACAACCATGACTACTTCAATTTAGCAGATATTGAACTTCACGAGATGAGCAATAATAAGATATTAGCTACCTTAAGATATCATGCTAAAAACAAAGAAACCGGAAAAGCTTACAATGCGCAAGCTGCACATTTATGGTCTTTGGAAGCTGGTAAAGTTGTGAAATTCCAGCAGTATGTTGACACCAAGAAATTAGCGGATGCGGAAACTAAATAGTTAAAAAGATTCATTATGAAAACCATGAAAAACAAAGTTGTACTCATCACAGGAGCAAGCAGCGGAATAGGAAAAGCCACAGCAGAAGCATTTGCCGAAAGAGGTGCACATATAGTTGTAGCTGCACGAAGAAAAGAAGAACTAGATAGTCTAGTTGCTTCCATTGAAGCCAAAGGCGGAAAAGCATCTGCCATAACAACAGATGTTTCTAAATCTAAAGATGTGGAAGAAATGGTAGCCTATACTATAAAAACATTTGGTCGCATAGATTATGCAGTCAATAATGCCGGCATTGAAGGCACCATTGCACCCATTACCCAATTATCAGAAGAAGATTGGGAAAACGTAATGAATATCAACCTAAAAGGCATTTTCTTGTGTATGAAATACCAAGCCAAGGTCATGATTAAAGGTGGGCATTCAGGCGCCATTGTTAATGTAGGTTCTGTAAATTCATTTCTTGGTTTTCCTACTGGATCAGCTTATGTCACTTCCAAACATGGTCTCGTTGGTTTAACCACAAGCGTTTCTGCTGAATTAGCGCCTCAAGGTATCAGAGTTAATCTGTTATGTCCAGGAATTACCGTTACTCCTATGCATCATAGAATTAGAAACCTCATTGGTGATGCCGTGTATGACCAAGGCCTTATACCGAAAGTGCATCTTCAACGTGCTGGACTTCCTGAAGAAATGGCAAAAGCCATTCTATTTCTGTGTTCAGAAGAATCAAGCTATATCAGTGGTTCCACACTAACAGTAGATGGTGGACTCACATTAACGATGTAACAAACAAACCAACATAAAATAAAAACAAACGCCATGAAACGTCCTATTTACATATTATTGCTTTTAGCTTTTACTTGTTCGTCTTGCGATAGCCAGAAATCAAATACTGAAAACATCAGTATTGAAAAATCTAGTGAACCACTACCCTATTTTACATATCAAAAAGAGAATTTGTTTCCTGGTGATGGTAGTTTACTTCGTGCAGAAGATGGCGTTTATTTAAAGGATGGTCGCATTATTGTTGTGGATCAAGCAAATGGTCTTCGGTTAATAGAAGAAGACGGAAGGAATCGACCTTTTGGCGATTTTGCATCTGCAGGTTTTGTTCATAATCCTCCAAATCAAGCAGCAGGTCCCAATGGTGTGGTTTTAGATCACGATGGTACACATGTTTTGATGTCTGATGTTGCAGATGGAAAAATATATCGAACCAATATAGTTTCAGAAAAAGTAGACCTGATTTATGATCATCCCTATGGTGTAAATACTATTTATAGTGATAAAACAGGAGCTATCTGGTTTACGCAATCGGCAGAGAGCACTAATTTGGGTGAGATGTTTCAAGCTGCCAATTTCCCAATTCCAACAGGCGCTGTTTTTAGAATGGCTGATGCAAAAAGCGCTCCTGTTAAAATTATGGATAGCATTTATTTTGCCAATGGCATCACTATGGATCAAGATGAAAAACACCTGTATGTGGCAGAAACCATGATGAATCGCGTACATGCTTTTGAAGTAGACACTAAAAGTGGATCAGCAAATTATTTAGGCGTAGCCGCTAATGTAGGCAGTCCTGACAATATTTTAATAGATAAAAAAGGCAGATTAGTTGTTGCGTCGCCACTTTATAATCAGGTAGTTGCATTCGATTTTAAAAACCACTCGCAACACATCATTTTTGATGGTTCTACAAAAGAAAATTTAAAGCAATCAAATGAATGGAACAGACGCAGTAATTTGGGTATGGAGCGACTTGAATTGCTTTCTCCAGATTTGTTTAATCCCTTACCAGGATTACTCACAGGCATGTTCTTTTCAACTGACGGAAAAACGCTTTATATAGCGAATTTAGGAAATGATCTTTTAAAATATGATTTCTAATTAAAGCTTAAAAAATAAAAACAATTTATTATGAAAACAATACTCATTACAGGAACCAGTAAAGGCATAGGCCTTGAAACTGCATTAGCTTTTGGTCGTGCAGGATACAAAGTATTTGCGACTATGCGGAATCCAGAAAAAGCGTCTGATTTCAAAAAACAAATAGCTTCTAAATCCCTTGACATTACCATTCATAAAATGGATGTCGATTCGGATGCTTCGGTTAATTCATGTATTGATTCCATTTACGATAATCACAAACACATACATGTTTTGGTAAACAATGCAGGAATTGAACATCATGGTTCTATTGAAGAAATGCCTATAGCAGATTTCCAAGCCATTATGAACACCAATTATTTTGGAGTACTACGTTGTACCAAGGCTTTCTTGCCACAAATGAGAAAAAACAAAACCGGTTGCATTATTAATGTGGCCTCAGTAGCAGGAAAAATTTCCAATAGTCCTTTGGGAGCTTATGCAGCCAGTAAGTTTGCACTTGAAGCTATTAGTGAGGCTTTAGCTCAAGAAGTCAAACCCTTTAACATTCGAGTTGCCATTGTAGAACCTGGAATTATAAACACACAAATGGCTAATGATATTGCGGTAAATGACGTCTCATTATATCCACATTCCAAACGTTTGGCAGGCATGTTTTCGGCAGCACTTCAAACACCAACACCACCAACAGTTGTGGCAGACAAAATTTTAGAAATTGCAGAAAGCAACTCTTGGAAATTAAGACATCCAGTAGGTCCAGATGCAGAACCTTTTATTCAATGGCGAGCCTCAATGACTGATGAAGAATGGGTAGACTGGAATGCTGCCAGTGATGACGATTGGTATAAATCTGTAGAGCAAGACTTTGGGCTGGATGCTAGATAATTAAGACGCCAAATTAATCTTATAAACCAACATAATGAAAACTACACCATCTAAATCCGAGCGCATTCATTCATTAGACTCATTACGAGCAATCATGATGCTTTTAGGTCTCGTCATTCATTCTGCCATTACTTATGGTGTTTTTGATTATGGTGCCGCTTGGTCTTTAAAAGATCCTTTAACAACCCATGTTTCCAACGATTTTATTGTATCATTTATCCATGCGTTTAGAATGCAAATATTCTTTTTGGTAGCTGGATTTTTTGGTGCCATGTTGTTCTATGAACGGCTACCACTAAAAATGGTAAAAAACAGGTTTTCTAGAATCGTCTTGCCATTTATAGTATTTGTATTATTGCTTTGGCCTAGTATAAAATTCGGCTTTACTTATACGGCATTAATTTTTAATGGTAGTACAAATGCTTATCAAGAAACCTTGGCTAATTTTTCATTTTGGAATACGATAATTCCACAAACTACTTTTCATTTATGGTTTTTATACTATCTAGCATTAATTACCGCTGCATCAGTGGTATTAGCATTGGTTTTGAAAAATATACCACGTATTTCTAAAAATATATCTTCCACGTTTAATTGGGTGTTTCAGAAACCTATCTTACGTATCATCATTTTTGCAGGATTAATGGCGCTTATTTATTTTGCCATGGGAACCTCCAGTGTATCAACATCTACATCCTTTATACCAAATTTAAATACGTTTATATATTATGCTTTTTTCTATTTTGTCGGTTGGATTTTATTTAAATCGAAGCACCTTTTAGAATCTTTCATGACGTATGATTGGTTATCCACAATTTTAGGAATTATCATATTTACGATTTATTTCCTCACCATGGAATCCAGCAGTGAAAGCATGAAAATAATTATAAAATCCGTGATGGTTTGGCTCTTTATTTTCGGAATTACGGGTTTATTTATTCGGTATGCTAGTAATCATTCCGCTAAAATGCGATACATATCAGACGCTTCTTATTGGGTGTATTTAGTACATTTATCATTAACGGCAATTATTCCCAGTTTTATCGTAAACTGGCCAATACCTCCAACCCTTAAATTCCTAATCATCTTAATAAGTACTAGTTTAATTTGCTTTTTAAGCTATCATTATTTAGTCCGTGGGACATTTATTGGGAAATTTTTGAACGGCAGAAAATATTCTAGAAAACTATCTGATATAAAACAAACCTAATTAAATGTCACATTAAAAACCATACTTGATAAATAAATCCTAAAAGAAACATAATATTATGAAGAGTAAGATAACCAATCTGATAGTTATTTTAATGTTAAGTGGAATTTCACTCCAAGCACAAACATACAAACCTGTTGATACGTCATCACCGAAAATTTTTGTTGTACTCGACATTACGGTCAATGACACAATTATGTACGAACAATACAGAATAAAAGTCGAACCCATAATTAAAAAATATGGCGGAAAATATTTGGTACGTTCTGGAGGAATGGCTTTCGATAAAAACCCAGATAAAAAAGTGATTCCAGGTGAAGGGAATTGGAATCCGAACCGGTTAATAATTTTAGAATGGAATTCAATGGATACACTTCAACTGTTTATAAACTCTGAAGAATATCAAAAAGTAGCAGAATTAAGAAAGAATTCCGCTAATACCAAATCAGTTATTGTTAAAGAATACGTGACTGATTGAATTAAAATCTGACACTAAAGTAGTTGAAATGTAATACACGGGAAAGCCGAAAACCGATGAGAGTAGGCAAAACTATTTAAACATCAAAAATTATGAAAACAACAATCGTAACCAGACACAAAGTAGGAAATTTTGACACCTGGCTTAAAGGGCATCAAGACAGACTTGACATCTTTAAACCTGCAATATCAGGCATTAAAACGTTTCAAGATGCCGATGATCCAAATTCTGTAGCTATGACTATTGAAGTCACAGATATGGACAAATTTCAATCTATTTTAAATGATCCTGCCACTGAAGGATTTAAAAAAAAGCATACCGTAATAGACCCAATTACCGTGTCCATGCCAGTAGAGGTTTAAGATTGTATTTTAAAATGGGTGCACAGTATGCTCCAGCTGTTCATTCGTTTTATTTTAAGAAAATAATTTAAAAAAAGCTTAAATAAGCCAATAACTGATTAACTTTCAGAAAACAAAAATCAATCAAAATGAAAAAATCAATTTATCTACTTATAATTTTAGCAAGTTTTATTTTAAGCTGTGTTGAAAAACAAGCTGAAAAAACAAGCACAACAAAGACCGAAATCATAAGCAAATCATCTTACTTCGATTATTCCAATAGCGCTGATCAAAAAACAGGAGGCATTAAAATGATTCCTATT
>CBFHJN010000008.1:0-4862 GCA_965655805.1 Flavobacteriaceae bacterium | reverse complement strand
TTTCCAAACGCTTACCTGAATTGAAAATCCCAACTTTAATGATAGGTGGAACTTATGATACCATGGATCCAAAATATATGGAATGGATGAGTACCCAAGTACAAAACGGAAGAAGTTTAACCACTGAATCAGGTCATATTTCCCAATATGACGATCCTGAAGCATATTTCTCTGGATTGATACAATTTATAAAAGATGTGGATACTGGTAAATTATAGGTGTTCAAATTTACTTGGACTCATATAAAAAAACTTGTTAGACACTAAATTAATTTGGATAAACATGGATGCTATTTTAAAATTAGAATCGCTTAAAACCGACACTAAAACACTGATACGCAATCTTAATTCAAATAGAAAAAATAATTATCCTATGTAAATTAACACTATATTTAAGAACCTTCAAGTCTTGATTAATAGCCGAAAATAGAGACTTATGAAACCAATTAAATCTAACCGAATTCAATCCATTGATATGCTTCGTGGATTAGTTATAATTATTATGGCACTAGATCATGTAAGAGACTATACCTATTATGGGTATCTTTTTAACGATCCTACTAATTTGGATACCACCACGCCTACCCTATTTTTTACGCGTTGGATTACCAATTTTTGCGCACCAGTTTTTGTTTTTCTAGCTGGTACATCTGCATTTTTATATGGTTCTAAAAAATCCTCAAAGAAGGATTTAGCTAGATTTCTATTAACACGTGGTATCTGGTTAATTTTTATTGAATTAACCGTTGTAAATTTTGCTTGGACTTTCGATTATCAATTAAGTTTCCATATTTTTCAAGTTATTTGGGCTATAGGTAGTTGTATGGTTTTATTATCATTTTTAATTTACCTACCTAAAAAACTGCTTTTAGTTTTAGGTTTTGCCATTCTATTTGGTCATAATTTCCTAGATGGATTTACCGCTCAAGGTCAAGATCCGCTTTCTATAATCTGGTATTTTTTACATCAACAAAACCTGCTCATCTTTGATAACGGTAGCACGCTAGTTTTTGTTGCTTATCCCATTTTACCTTGGCTGGGCATCATGATTTTGGGATATTGCTTTGGGTATTTTTATCAATCGGATATGACTGTTTCAAAACGTAAAAAATGGTTACGCATAATTGGTTTTACTTCTATTATTTTATTCATTGTACTTCGATTTATAAATATATATGGTGATTTAGCGCCATGGGAATCCAGAGAAAATTTTACTTACACGCTGCTTTCATTTTTTAATACCACAAAATATCCACCATCGCTTTCCTACACATTAATGACTTTGGGTCCAGCCATGCTTTTTTTACTAGGTATTGAAGGTGTTAAAAATACTTTCACAAGAATTATGGTTACCATTGGTCGTGTACCCTTTTTCTTTTACATACTGCACTTATACCTAATTCATGCCATTGGAATTCTAGGACTTCTAATTTTAGGTGAAAACTGGCAAGAACTTATCTATACACCAACGCGTTTTTTAAATGCTAATCTTGCTAATACCGGATTTGACCTTTGGATCACTTATGTAGTTTGGATTTTAGTAATTGTAATATTATATCCTTTTTGCAAACTATTTATGACCTATAAAGCGAAAAATCGTGAGAAATGGTGGTTGAGCTATTTATAAATACAAAAAGTACAAATAATTAAACCCGAATACTATGAATACAAATGTATGGACCAAAGCGGAATTACAAATCTACATTTTACTGTTATGTGCAAATGTGGATTCAGATGAAGCAGAAGAAGAAATTGCTTTGATAAAAAGTAAAGTCAGCAGCGAAATTTTCAAAAAAGTATACCATCTATTTAGCCAAGATGATAACGATGAACGACTTAAAAAAATAGAATACAACGTACGTCATCTGAAATTTTCAACTATGGAATTAGCCGAACTACGGCAAGATATGTATGCCGTTTTTCTGGCAGATTCTAAATATAGGAATCTGGAACGCAATCTAGACCGGATTATGGATAACATCTTATACTAATAAACACACTTATAAAAACATGATTACTATGTTAAAACGCATTCCGTATTTACAACTTAAAACCTATGTTGAATTTAACAGGCATCAAATCAGGTACAATACATTTTTAGTCGTTTTTGTAATGCTAGCCTTGAGTTGTGAAAATAAATCCAATTTACCAGACCCATTAGAAGCTGGATGGAACAATCAAGCCGTTTGCGAAGTGATGGAAGACCACCCAAATTTAAGAGTTTTAAAATGCACATTTCCACCTGGAGTTGGCCACGAAAAGCATTACCACAATCCACATGTAGGTTACACCCTAAAAGGTAGCAAATTTAGAATTACCGATACAACGGGAACCAGAGAGGTAAACGTACCAACAGGATCTAGTTTTTCAAAAGACATTATAACTTGGCATGAGGTCCTCAATATTGGCGATAGTACAGCTGTTTTCTTAATAATGGAACCTAAATAAACTAGCTAATTTCAATTCAGGAATATGATTAAATTTTTCAGACATATTCGTAAATCCATGATTAAGGACAACAGAACTTCCAAATATCTGCTTTACGCCATTGGTGAAGTCATCCTCGTGGTTATTGGAATTTTGATTGCCCTTCAAATTAACAGTTTAAACGAAGAACGAAAAGACAGGATTAAGGAGCAAGATATTTTAATACAATTAAAAGAAGAATTTCGGTCTAATCTCCTGCAACTAGAAACTAAAATTGAACAACGAAATTCAATTATTCAATCAGCATCCAATACTTTAGAGGTGATGGACTTTCCTATAAACGCAAACAGAGATTCCATATTGGCTAATATAAGCGCGCTAACAAACACACCAACTTTCGATCCAATTACCAACGATCTTATTAGCTCTGGAAATATCCGTTTAATAAAAAACAAAGTTCTTAATAAAAGCTTGACGCAATGGTCAACTTATATCTTACAACTAGCCGAAATTGAACAAGAATACGTAGACAATTACAGAACTATTTATTTGCCCTTTATTATGAAACTAGGTTTTGGAAGAGATGTTGATAATGCCTATTGGGAAATTAAAGACAATTTCAAATTTCTAATGGATAAAAAAGAAATTGAAGATAAGCCTGTTTTAAGTAAATCGCCAAATCCAATCCCATTAACAGACCTTTTAAACAACAAGGAATTTGAAAGTATATTATCTAATGCCATTTACATTAATTACATAGCAAATATAGAAGCTAAAAGTCTTCGTAAACGAATTCTTGAAATTTTAGATTTATTAAATAAAGAAATTAAACAATAATGATAAAATTCTTTCGACATATACGTCAATCTTTACTTCTGGAAAACAAAACAGGAAAGTACTTTAAATACGCCATTGGTGAAATCATACTCGTGGTTATTGGAATTTTGATTGCATTACAGATTAACAATTGGAATGATACACGCAAAAACCAAAATTATGAACAAGATATTCTATTCTTAATTAATCAAAACTTAACTAACGATTCCATTCAGCTATCAGATAAATTGCTTAAAGCCAAGGAGGCGGTTAACTTAACAAATAGATTACTTAAGCAAGTAGCCACAGAAAATTATGGTGATAGTTTAAATATCTGGATGGCAAAAATTATAACCTTCGAACGGTTTAAGTCACAATCCAGTGCTTTTGAAGTTTTAAAATCAAAAGGTATTGAAACTATTTCTAACAACGAGCTCCAGTTGGCATTAATATCCTATTATGATGAAAATTTACATAATGTCTATCAAGCGCTAAACGATGTAGAACAATCATTTAAAATTGATTGGATGCCGATAATTAAAGCAGAATTTTCAGATTTTAAATGGCGTACGTATTGTGTACCAACAGATTCAAAAACGTTTTTCCGGAAAGCTTCTACCCTTACCTTTTTTAATCTTTATAAAGATAATAGGTATGGTTCCGTAAATAATATAGAATTAGCATTAGAAAAAATATCAAAAATTAAAAATCTATGTAAAAAGAGCCTAAATGATTAAATTTTTTCGAAAAATCCGTCAAAATATGATTAAGGACAACAGAACGTCCAAGTACCTGCTTTACGCTATTGGCGAAATAATTCTCGTGGTTATTGGTATTCTCATTGCGCTTCAAATTAATAATTGGAATATTGACACGCAAAACAAAAAACAAGAACAGCAAATCTTGGCGCAATTGTTAACTGAATATTCCAGCAATTTGGAACAGATACATCAAAAAATTGATATTAGAATAGATATGCTGAATTCAAGTTATAGTCTTTTAGGCTACAGAACGGAAACCAACCACCAAAACATGGCAGATAGTATAGACGCACATCTTTTCAGAATATCCCTTAGACCAACTTTTGATCCCGAATTAGGCGTTACCAACGAGTTAATTAACTCTGGAAAACTCTACCTACTAGAAAACAGTACATTGAGAAATGAAATTTCTTCATATTCCAGTTCTTTAAGTGAACTCAAAGAAGAAGAGCAGATCATAGTAAATTTTACCGAAAATTGGTTAATACCTTTTTTAATTAAGAACTATCAGATAGGTAGAATGCAGATGATTATTTTAGAAGACAACAAGCTCCGAAGTAAAATTACTATGGGAAATCTGGGCAATTACAATACTCTTAAGGATAACATCTTACAATCTGATTTTAAACCCTTACTAAACAATCCTGATTTTGAAGACTATTTAGCGCAACTCATTAGTTACACGGCTTATACAAATGATCAATCCGATGGTGTAAAACTCAAAACTGAAAGCATTATAAATAGCATAAAATTGGAATTAGATAAGGCCAAAAAAGATTAACAAATGATAAAGTTATTTAGAAAAATTCGTCAAAACATGATTAAGGAAAACAGAACTTCCAAATACTTACTCTACGCC
>CBFHJN010000007.1:0-29310 GCA_965655805.1 Flavobacteriaceae bacterium | reverse complement strand
AATCGGGACCAACTACTAAATTGTGTTTGGGCCCCAAAATTTCGGTGTCTTTCCAATAAATATGGCCTTTGTTTAAATCGTATTCACCATAAAGTAGTTTTAATAGGGTGCTTTTTCCGGAGCCACTTTCTCCAATTACTGCTGTATTTTCGCCAGGACGAATGCCAAAATTTAGCGCCTGAAGAACAGGTGTTTTTTGGTAAGAAAATGTGAGGTTCTTTACGTGTAGCATCTTGCAAAAATAAGGCAAAAAAAATTCGCTTCTTATGGAAAAGAAGCGAATTTGAATTATTGAAATTCTATATTATTGTTTTATAAACTTTCTATTTATCACGCGTCCTTCAGATTCTAAACGTAAAATATAGAATCCAGTTTGTAATTTGGATACATTTAACACGTTGCTTTCTAATTTAGAGTTTAAAACTTTCTTACCATTCATATCAAAAACAGTTGCAATTTTCCCGTTGATAGAAACCGGTGTTGAAATATGTAATGTGTTCTCAACAGGATTCGGGTAAATAGTTACTTCGTCTAGGGCATAATCTTGTACTGATAATGTTTGCCCTTCCGTTACACAGACTCTTTGATTGATAGCCGGATTTGCAATGTTATCAATAACGCCTGAAGGCCAATAAATTATTAAATTGTCAATAGTGGTCTCAGTGCCTAAACCAAAATGGGTGTTTAAAGTACTCATATATCTAAAGCCTTCACCGCTTCGTACATCGCGAATTTGAACGCCTGACGGTGTGTGGATTTCAACGCGCGCTCCAATACCATTAACATTACTAAAACCCTCTGATCCTACTGTACAAATACTAATCCAGTTATTAGTATTACCATTATTCATGTATATGGTTCCATTGCTGAAAGCGTCTATAAAACCATCGTTATTTAAATCGCCAAAAGAACCATTGCTTCCAGATATTAAGTTTTCATTGATTGTAAAGGTTAAATCGCCATTTCCGAATAAAATATTTCCGTTGGATGAAATATCTAAATTCCCATCATTATCAAAATCATAAGTCACATTTTCTATTCCAGTATCTGATAAACCAAGGATACCTGATTCGTCGGTTACCTCTGTAAATATAACAGTGGTATTACCATTGCCATCTGTTACTAAATCATTTCGCATTATTTTATGCGTACCTGAACTGGCACCTACAAAAACATCCATATCACCATCATTATCAAAATCTCCCCAAGCTGATGACCAAGTTTGCATAGGATCTGCTAATTGCAAAGGCGTAGCGAGTTCAGAAAAAGTACCATCGCCATTATTTTTGTGCATTTGGTTCATACGTCTCGCTTCTTCACCACCACATTTAGCAATAAACATATCTAGATTTCTATCATTATCATAGTCTATCCAAATGGAACCATAATTACCACCTGAACTATATAGACCTAAACCACTTGGAACACCATTTACGTTTTCGCCTTGATAAAAAGTTAGGTTGCCGTCTCCATCATTTATATAATATACATTTGGTGCAACATCATGACAAACAAAAGCATCTAAATGGCCATCATTATTAATATCTACAAAATTAGAACGTTGTGAGAATACATATTCTCCAGCTCCAGAATCTTCTGTAAACGTTCCATCACCATTAGATTTCATAAATGTTACACCACTTCCTCCACCATATAATAAATCTGTATAGCCATCGGCATTATAATCGGCTGCAGATAAACTCCATGATGGTGTATTATCAGCATACGATGTGGTTATATTAGAACTCTGAAAGCCACCTGTTAGTTGTTGTTCATTAATATTTATATTGTTGTTAGAAACAGAAACGATATCATCTAAATGATCACCATTCATATCTACAATGGCGCGATCTGTTCCTGTTGTAGAAAGACTGCTTGTAGTAAATGTAACTGCTGGAAGTGTTGGTGGTTCATCAGCCTTTATTTCAAAATCGAAGCCATTGGCATTCCAACGATTATCAAAAGCAATAAAATAGGTTTCACCACCTGTAACGTTTAATGATACAATAGATAAATAGCCATTACCTATATTGCCACCATCATCATCACCACCTTCACATACCAAAGATCCGCAAGTACCACTATAAACTTGAATTCGGGTGTCACCACCAGAATTTTGGGTTAAATCCGTTGTTATAGTTACATAATTATCTGATTCAGGTGTATATTTGAACCATTCACCTAAAGTTGCCGTATCAGAAGTAGTAGAACAGTTAGGACTCGGAACGTCTTCACCGTTTATAACCTCAACGCTATAAACCCCTAATTGTGAAATTGGTGTTGCCGAATCTGCTTCAGAACACGAATTGGAACTGGTTTGAGCATAGGAAATCGTAAAAGTTAATAATGCTAATAAGAGTAATTTTGTTTTCATGATTAAGAGGAATTAATTTATAGCTAGTTTTTTCAATTACATTTCGTTAATGTACATATTAATATTCTAATTTTCAATGTTTTATATTTAATTGCATCTGTCGGTTAACGAATTAATCCATTCAGATATTAAAGCAACACCTTCAGTATGCTGCAATGTACGTCCTAATAAAGGCATGCGATATTGCTCTTCAATAGAATTCATTCTGAAAAAAACAACCGAAGCTTCTGCTTGCCCTGGATTCATAATTAAAGGATACTCGTCCCCAATATTTGTATCTGGTTCTACACAAATACCCATATTGCTGGACAATTCATTTTCATTGAAGGCAAAGCGCATTGGTCTATATTCGCAATAACTTTCTTCTGAATGACAATGTGCACAATTTATATCAATGTATGATCTTGCACGTAGTTCTAATGGTTCTAGTGTATTATCCCAAGCAACCGTTGAATCTATATTTCCTGGGTAATCAGGATTTAAATAGCCGACGTCTACCCATTTTTGCAATTGATTTTCTGTACCATCTTGATATATGTAGGTTTTATTTAAATTTTGAGGTTTAGGGCCAATTGGAATGGGTGTTCCAAATTTATTGTGGCACGTAAAACATTCGGCACGTGCTGGAATGCGGTAATTAACGTTTTTAGTTGTTCCGTCTTCATTCCAAGTTAAATTCACAAAACTACCATCGTTTGAAAATGTGGCTTCGGTTTGTTCGTCGTTCCAAACATATTTGGCAAATTCCCAACCGGTTTCCGTAAAATACATTAACCGTGTTTCAATAATTTTTGTATTACCATTTGGCAAAACGTTATCGTAATAAAAATTCTTTATTAAAAAGGCGCCAACAGGAAAATCTAGAGGTGTATAATCACTTTCAAAACTTGCTTTACTGCCGTTTGGCATCCATACGAAGCGCTTTTTATGGGCATAATCACTAAATAATGGCGAGCTTAAATCGTAAGGAATAACACCTGAAACGGGATTAAGATTTTTTAAATCGCCTTCAAAAAAGTTATAATCGGATAGGTTTGGATATGGTAAATCATCGGGATTGTAAATTACTGGTGATGCTGGTAAAATAGTGACCGTTACCGTTCCGGTTGCACAGGTATTTCCTGAAGAACAGATGGTATAAACAAAGCTGTCTTCACCTAAAAAATCTCCAGTAGGTTCATAACGTATTTTATCATCGCTTGGATTGTTAGGCGTATTATTATTTAGAATAGATATAGTCGCGTGCGAAGAATTGGTAATCGTTAAAGAGCCAGCTTCTGGAATATTACTGTCGTTAAACAGCACATCTATTTCAATAAAATCACCTTGAAAAACTTGGGCAGCATCATCTTGAGTTTGAATTTGTAATTCTATATAATTATCATCTTCCGATTTGCACGCAAGAATTAAGAACATAGAAATAAATAAGAAAGCGTATTTTTTTTTCATAATCGACTAAAAAGGCGACTACGAATTTAAGAAAATTTCTTACAAATTATTGGTTATTACTTAATAATTAAATATTTAGAATGAATATACGTTAAACTAAACGGTTTTTTAATAGAAATTCTGCAATTTGAATGGTGTTTGTGGCAGCACCTTTTCGTAAATTATCGGCAACAATCCACATGTTTACCGTATTTGGTTGTGATTCATCGCGACGAATGCGTCCTACAAAAACAGCATCCTTTCCGTTGGCATAAATGGGCATCGGATAGGTGTTAACATCTGTGTTATCCTGTAATACGACACCTTCAGTATCATTTAATAGCTTCCGAATATCGCGTATATCAAAATCCTGCTCAAATTCAATATTTACAGCTTCACTGTGTCCTCCTGCTGTAGGAATACGTACGGCTGTTGCAGTGACAGCTATCGTTCTATCATCTAGAATCTTCTGTGTTTCCCTTACCAGTTTCATTTCTTCTTTAGTGTATCCGTTTTCTTCAAACACATCACAATGTGGTAAAGCATTTTGGTGAATAGGATATGGATATGCCATTTCACCTTGAATACCTGCCATTTCATTTTCTAACTGTTTAACCGCTTTTAATCCGGTTCCAGTAATAGATTGATAGGTGGAAACCACAATACGTTTAATAGTATATTTTTTGTGAAGTGGTGCTAAAACCAAAACCATCTGTATGGTAGAACAATTTGGATTAGCTATAATCTTATCCGTTTTTGTTAAAGTTGATGCATTTATTTCTGGAACAATTAATTTGATATTTGGATCCATTCGCCAAGCTGACGAGTTATCGATAACTGTTGTGCCAGCAGCAGCAAATTTTGGAGCCCATACTTTTGATGTTTCTCCACCTGCAGAAAATAAAGCAATATCTGGTTTTAGTGATAAGGCGGTTTCAAGTCCAACAACATTATAGTCTTTACCGTAAAATGAAATAGTTTTTCCAATTGATTTTTCTGAAGCAACAGGAATCAATTCTGTTACTGGAAATTGACGCTCTTCTAAAACGTTTAACATTACTTCGCCAACCATGCCTGTTGCACCAACAATTGCTACTTTCATTATTATAAATTTATTTACAAAACTAAATAATTAATGCCAATTTGTGTTTTAAATGAAGCATAAAAAAACCACTTCTGTTACGAAGTGGTTTAGGGTTAGAATATATAATGTAGCGGTTACTACTTATTGTTTTTTCAATAAATCTCTAATTTCCATAAGTAAATCATTATCTGATGGTCCAGCAGGTTCTGCTGGTTTTTCTTCTACAGGTTTTTTAGTTTTGTTGTAAGCTTTAACAATCATAAATAATACAAAACCAACGATTATTAAATTGATAATAGCATTAATCCATTCGCCATACATTATAGCATTTTCAGCAGTGGTTACTGTACCATCGGCTGCTACAACAGCTTCGTCTAGAATAATTTTCAGGTCTGCAAAATCAACTCCACCAGTAAAATGACCAATGATTGGCATCATTATTAACGATACAAATCCTTTTACTACTAAACTTACGGCTCCTGCCAATATAACAGCAACAGCTAAATCAATGACATTGCCAGTCATTATAAAATTCTTAAATTCTTTAAACATAATAGATGGTTTTATAGTTAGTTATTAATTCTTCAAATTTAATTAAAAAGTTGAAGTTAAATGATTTAAAAATTTATTTATTTAAAAACACACGTTTTACGCGTTGCGAAATAGCTGTTATTATTTCATACGAAATACTTTTGGCTGTTCCTGCAAAAACATTGGCTGTTGGATTTTTGCCAAAAATGATGACTTCGTCACCTTCCTGACAAGCTATATCTGAAACATCAACCATAATCATATCCATACACACATTTCCTATTATAGGTGCACTTTGTTTGTTGATGGTTATAAAACCTTTACCATTTCCATATTGCCTACCAATGCCATCAGCATGTCCAATTGGTATGGTGGCTGTTTTAGTTTTTTTACTGGCCATAAAAGCGCGATTATAACCCACGCTTTCACCGGCTTCAATAATATGAATTTGTGAAATAATGGATTTTAAAGTCGCAATAGGTGTAAAATGTTCATCTTCTTTTTCCGAATTTCCAAAACCATATAAACCAATTCCGGTACGAACCATATCAAAATGTGCTTCAGGATAATTTAAAACACCAGATGTATTACAAAGGTGTAACATGGGTTTGTAGCCAATACCGTTTGTAAAGGTTTCTGAAATCGTTTTAAAAGTTTCAATTTGCTTTTCTGTAAATGATTTTTCATTAAAATCTTCGCTTGCCGCTAAATGCGAGAATAGTGATTTAGCCTGAACACTACTGGTGTTTTTTAGGGTTGAAACAATTTCAGAAATAGCAGTTGGTTTAAAACCTAACCGATTTAAACCGGTGTTAAATTTAATATGAACAGGGTAATTAGATTGATTGTTGGATTCAGCCTCTTGAATAAACGCGTTTAAAACAAAAGGACTGTATAAACTAGGTTCTAAACAGCGGTCAATTAGGGTTTTAAAATTTACTGATTGCGGATGTAATACTAAAATAGGTGTTTTTATTCCAGCGTCTCGCAAGGCAACGCCTTCCTGCGTATAGGCAACAGCAAAATAGTCTACATTTAACGTTTCTAAATGTTTAGCAATTTCAGAGGCATTACTACCATAAGCAAATGCTTTTACAACAGCTAAAATTTTAGTTTGTGGTTGGGTTCTCGATTTTAAATAGTGAAAGTTATGTGTTAAAGCGTTTAAATCTATTTCAAGAACGGTTTCATGCACTTTTTCCATTGGATTCTTTGGTATTGTTGGCAACTTCCTCGGCTTCATTTACTTTCATGTTTCGCACTTTATCACGTTGCATGGATTTGTAATAAGCAGCGCGACTTAAAGGCTCGTATTCCTCTACTTCACCTAATAAAACCAAGTCATCGTTTGTTGATTTTCGGTAGCTATATTGCGCCAAATTTCCTGTTTTAGTGCAAATAGCATGTACCTTGGTAACATATTCAGCTGTAGCCATTAAAAAGGGCATGGGACCAAAGGGATTTCCTTTAAAATCCATATCTAAACCAGCAACAATTACACGAATGCCTTTATTAGCTAAATCGTTACAAACCCGAACAATTTCATCATCAAAAAATTGGGCTTCATCAATCCCTACTACATCACAGCCATCTGCTAAAATGGGAATATTAGCGGCTGCAGGTACTGGTGTGGAGCGAATTTGATTAGCATCGTGCGAAACCACCATATCTTCATCATAACGCACGTCAACGGTAGGTTTAAAAATTTCAACCTTCTGTTTGGCAAATTGCGCACGCTTGAGTCTGCGGATTAATTCTTCGGTTTTACCGGAAAACATGGATCCGCAAATAACTTCGATCCAGCCAAATTGTTCTTTCTGATTTACTGTATTTTCGAGAAACATTTTGTAATTTTAACACTAAAACAAACAGATTGTTCGTTTTTGTATAAAGGTGGCGTAAATTTATTAAAAATCAAAAGCATAAATAGGTTTTAAAGTTAAAAAGTTATGAAGAAGAAGTTAGAAGCAGAATTAATGAGTATTGCTCATAGAATATTAAAATTAAAAGGTAAAGATGATTTGAATAAAATGCATCAGGAAGTTGCTGCTTTGTATGAAAAACTAACGGTTTTAAAATTTGCGAAAGAAAATTTTGAAGACGATATTCCAACTATTGGTAACGATTCATCATTCTTTGATATGCTGGATGTAGCTTTTAACAATAGAGTGAGTGATACGATAGAATTTGAAAACAAAACGTACATAAATCTTGATGATTCTGAACATGAAGATATTATGGAGCCTGCTATTGAAAAAATTAAAGATATGGTAGCGCAAATGCCGCAGGAAACACAAGCTGTGGATACGCTTATAGAAAAAGTGGTAACCTCAAAAACTAAAGTTCATAAAGTTGATTTAGATGATATAACTGCAGGTTTTGACGCGGAACCTATTTTTGATCCCGTTAAAAAAACAGATGCTAATGTGAAAAAATCACTTAACGATCAACTTAAAAAAGGTATCGTTATTGGGTTGAATGATAAAATAGCATTCATCAAACATTTATTTGAAGGCGAAGCTGAAGATTATAATCGGGTGCTTTCTCAAATTAATACCTTGAATTCCGTTGAAGAAGTTCAAAATTTAATTGTCAATATTGTAAAACCTGACTACAATAATTGGGACGGTAAAGAAGTTTATGAAACCCGTTTTTTGGAACTTGTAAATAGTAAATTCGATTAAGTTCAAAACTAAAAGTATTCATAAATCATACATTTTAAATCGTATTATATTTATGAAAACCATTTAAAAACCGGAATAGAAATTAGTCCAATTTATGAAACTTTATATTGTTCCAACACCTATTGGTAACCTTCAAGACATGACCTTCAGAGCTATAGATGTTTTAAAATCAGTAGATTTAATTCTTGCTGAAGATACCCGAACGTCTGGAAAATTATTGAAGCATTTTGATATTTCCACGCCTTCACAGTCGCATCATATGCACAATGAGCATAAAACAGTTGAAGGTTTAATCAATAAATTAAAAAGTGGTGTAACTATGGCACTAATTAGTGATGCCGGAACACCAGCTATTTCAGATCCAGGCTTTTTATTAACCAGAGCGTGTATAGAAAATAACATAGAAGTGGACTGTTTACCTGGAGCAACAGCTTTTGTGCCAGCCTTAGTAAATAGTGGGATGCCGAATGATAAGTTTGTTTTTGAAGGCTTTTTACCCGTAAAAAAAGGGCGTCAAACACGTTTATTATTCCTTGCGGAAGAAACCCGAACCATTATCTTTTACGAAAGTCCACATAAACTGATAAAAACACTCATGCATTTCTGTGAGTATTTTGGAGAAGACAGACCAGTTTCTGTTTCGCGAGAACTTTCTAAACTCTATGAAGAAACCATTCGTGGAACAGCCAAAGACGTTTTGGAACACTATACCAATAAGCCGCCAAAAGGCGAAATTGTTGTGGTTGTTGGTGGAAAAAAATAGTTTTCAAAACGCTCGTGTTATTCTGAACGAAGTGATGAATCTTATAATAATTTACTAGGATGGGAATGCCACACTTAAATAATAATTCTATCTTTAATTCAAGATTAAAACGCAGTTTATCATGATAAAAAAAATATACTTATTTTCTATTTTTACTTTTGTTCTTGCAGTTCAAATTCAAGCGCAAGCCATAAAAAAACAAGTAACTAAAGAAAGTTTAGAGCAAACTATTCAGGACGGTTTTACAGGCGATTTAGCCTATGAAACCACAGCCTTTGTTGAGCAATATTGGCGAGTTGTAGGCAACACAGGTTTTAATGAAAGCATTTCTTTTATTGCTAAAAATTTGGAAAACGCTGGTTTTGTTTTAGAAGAGACAGCTACGACTAAAAACCGATTAACTTATAGAATAGAAAAACGACCACTTAAAAACCCAACTTGGGAAATGGTAGGTGCAAGTGTTTCCATAAGTAGTAAAGAAGCACCGATTTTAGCACATGCTACCAACAGAAATATGGTAGCTTTAAATTCCTATAGTACGCCAAAAGAAGGCGTAACTGCTGAAGTTATTTATGTTCAAGATGTTCAGAAATTAAAAAATATGGATGTGACAGGTAAAATCGTTTTTGCGGAAACCAGTCCATCACGTATTTTTAATGAGGCTATTATTAAAGGAGGTGCTGTTGGTTTAATGACCTATGATAATCCGTCCTATTTAAATCCTGAAAAGAATACAACCTCTATCCAGTTTCGTTCTATTCCTTTAAATTCCAAACTTAAACCTTGGGCAATTGCCTTGTCCTATCAAGCTAAAGAGCGCCTTAAAGAAGCCCTTCAAAAAGGGCCTTTTGAAGCAACGGTTAAGATAGAAACTAAAATTTACGAATCAGAAGAACTCACGATTGTTGCAGATATTAAAGGCGAAAAATTACCAAATGAACGTCTAGTATTTAGCGCACACATTCAAGAACCAGGTGCCAATGATAACGCAACAGGCGTTGGTGTAGCTTTAGAAATGGCTACACTTTCTGCTAAATTATTGAATGAAAAGGCTTGGAATCCAACTAGAACATTAACCTTTCTTTGGGGAGATGAAATAGTTTCCACAGGTCGTTATGTTCAAGAAGATAAAATACGTGCTCAAAATATTAAATGGGGAATTAGTTTAGATATGGTTGGCGAAAACACCGATATCACAGGAGGTTCTTTTCTCATTGAAAAAATGCCAGATCCGAGTGCTATTTGGACACGTGGTAATGATAAACATTCAGAATGGGGTGGAAGTAAAATGAGTTTAGATCAAATGAAACCACATTATTTAAATGATTTTGTTATTCGTGAATTTGAAGCCCAAGGCAAGCGTGCTAATTGGGTTGTTAACACCAATCCGTTTGAAGGAGGAAGTGATCACACGCCTTTTTTACGAAGCAATATTCCAAGTGTGTTGTTTTGGCATTTTACCGATCAGTTTTATCATACTGATAATGACCGTTTGGATAAAGTAAGTAAAGAAACCCTTAAAAATGTGGGAACAGCCTCCATGATTTCGGCTCATATTTTATTGAATGCCAATGAAAAAACAGCTGTAAATATGATTGAAACTTTAGAAAGAGCAGCTATTTCCAGATTAAATGAAGAATTAAAACAAGGAAAAATTGCCATTAAAAAAGGGGATAAACTAGCAGAACAAATTGAGATTATTAAAGCTTGGGAAGATTGGTATAGCAGAGCTATTGCTTCAACAACTGATATGGTTTCTAATGAAAGCACTCTAAAAGGAGCGATTGAAAAAGCACAGGCTTCAGTTTCTGATGTTGCGGAGAATGCGATTGCGGAGTTGGGTAAGTAATTTATTTTCAATTTGTGCATAGTTTAATAATTTCAATTACTTTTTCGTATTGAAATATTAATAAAAGAGAGAATATTATCATTGCAGGAAGAATTGCCCAATGAACAATAAACCTGATACTTTTATAAAAGTATTTCCCTCTAACATTGGGAAGAATATTTATAGGACTCATAATTTCTAATATTTGAGATCAAAATAATTCACTGTTTTAGTTCTTGCTGTGACACGGAAAACCACAAAAAGTGAAATTTCAGTCTGTTATTAGAACAAAATTCTCAAAATATAGAATCTTAAAATAGGACAGGTTTTTTATAAACACTAAAATGCTAGGTTTTAAAGGTGTTTCAAGAATTAATTTATTTTTTAAAACAAAAAACCTCCCTTTTCGAAGTTTCGAAATAATGGAGATTTAATTATGATTTTTTTAAATAAAATTAAAATAGTTTTAAAAAGAGATTCCTGCCTTCGCAGGAATTAAATATGCTTCCCAACCTCAAAACCATGTTTTCCTAGAAACTGGTTGCCACTTTCAATAGCATCATTTTCTAAAGTTGTTCCCATGGAGTCGTTCCATCTATTCAAATAACCAAACAATGAAATAACGCCTAACATTTCTACAATTTCGCCTTCATTCCAGTGTTCGTGTAAGCGTTTTTGTATGGTTTCATCCACGGCATTTGGTACCTGACTGGCTGCTAAACTGAAATCGAGTGCAGCACGTTCGGCTTCTGAAAAAGCCGGATGCGTTCGGTATTCCCAAATATTCTCTAGTTGTTCTTGTTCAGCACCATAACGTTCTGCTGCACGAATGGCATGCGCTTGGCAATATCGGCAACCCGTTGAATTACTAGAAACCCAAGCAATCATGCGTTTTAAGGCAGACGTTACGCGACCTTCATTCGCCATTACCGCCTTGTTAAGGTTAATAAAAGCTTTGGAAATAGCTGGTCTGCGTTGCATGGTTAATACAGAGTTTGGGCAAAAACCAAGTGTTTCATTAAAAAATTCGGCTAACTCTTTAGTTTCTAAATCGTGGTCTGCGGATAATGGTGTTACAAGTGGCATAGTCTATTTTTTTATTGGTATTTTTGAAAGAACAAGCATATTTCAATTTATGGAATAGAAATATTCGTTTGTTTTCAAATTTATTATTCACACACAAGTAACAAAAAAGCAGCAAATATGGCAACTACAAATAAAGTAATCACGCATTGGAAGGGCAATATGCAATTTGAATCGGATAATCCAAACGGCAAAACGGTTTTAATGGACACAAGTCCTGAACATGGAGGATATAGTTCAGGTTTGTCGCCAAAAGCCATGATGCTATCAGCGTTGGCAGGTTGTTCTGGTTTGGATGTGGTTTCTGTTTTAGATAAAATGAAAGTTCAGGTTTCCGATTTTAGAATGGATACCTATGGCGAACTCACCGAAGAACATCCTAAATATTACCATAGTGTTTCGGTTGAATATCATTTTTATGGCGATAATTTAGACGAGAATAAAATTAAAAAGGCGGTGGATTTATCCATTGATAAATACTGCGGTGTTATGGAGATGTTTCGCAAGTTTGCTACGGTTAAAACGAGTATTCATTATCATAATAAGTAGATGGCTGCATTTGATTTTTCAAAGGAATATATATTAGAAGATGAAGTGGTTTTACTGCGTCCTTTAAAAATTTCAGATGTTAATCTACTTTTATCTATTTCTGAAGAACCACATATTTGGGATTATTCGTTTGTAAAAGGGAATGGAATAAAGAATCTTACCAAATATATTGAAGCTACAATTGAAGCCAGAAAAAACAAAAATGAATATTCTTTTTTGGTTATAGATAAAAGAACAAATGAAGTTGCTGGTTCTACAAGGTTTTGTGATATAAATTTAATATTCAATGCTGTTAGACTTGGTTTTACGTGGTACGGAGAAAAATTTCAAGGTACTGGATTAAATAAGCATTGTAAATATCTCATGTTTCAATTTGCTTTTGAAAACATAGCGTTTGAACGAATTGGGTTTGCAGCTTATGCGGAAAATACTAGAAGTATTTTTGCTATGAAAAGTGTAGGCTGTGTTGAAGAAGGTAAATTTAGAAGTTTATTTCCTGAAAATAACGGAAAAGATAGAAGTGATGCCGTTTTGTTCAGTTTATTAAGAGATGAATGGCTGGCTGAAAAAAAAGAAGCTCTTAAATCAAAATTGACTAATTAATTTCCCTTTTTGGGTAAAAAAAAGGAATATGCGCTGGACCATTAAACCAAAACCAGAATCTAAAAAAGTAGATGCTTTGCAAAAAGCACTCAAGGTGGAGCCTATAGTTGCCAGTTTATTACTACAACGTGGTATTGAAACCTATGATGCTGCCAAAACATTTTTCCGACCAAGTTTAAAAGATTTACACGATCCATTCTTAATGAAAGATATGGATGTCGCAGTTTCACGAATTGAAAAAGCACTTGAAAAAGGCGAAAATATTATGGTTTATGGCGATTATGATGTGGATGGAACTACGTCTGTCGCCTTAATGAGTTCCTACATCAAAACCCGAACTGAGTTTGTTGCAACGTATATTCCTGATCGGTATGATGAAGGTTATGGTGTGTCATTTAAAGGCATTGATTTTGCGGAAGACAATGGTTTCTCATTAATTATCGCTTTGGATTGTGGTGTAAAGGCCATTGATAAAGTGGCTTATGCAAACAAAAAAGGCATCGATTTTATAATCTGTGATCACCACAGACCAGGAGCTGAATTACCCAAAGCTATTGCTATTTTAGACCCTAAGCGCGACGATTGCGAGTATCCATATAAAGAATTGTGTGGCTGTGGTGTTGGGTTTAAACTCATTCAAGCTTTGGCTGCTAAACAAGGGCAAACTGCTGCTGATTTAACCGAATATCTCGATTTAGTAGCTACAGCAATTGGTGCTGATATTGTTCCTATTACTGGTGAAAATCGCGCACTCGCTTCATTGGGTTTAGAGGTTATCAATACTAATCCACGACCAGGCATTCAAGCTATTATTGCTGAAGTTAAAAAAGAACACCTAACTATTACCGATGTGGTGTTTATTGTGGCTCCTCGGATTAATGCAGCTGGACGTATGAAACATGGTAACTATGCCGTGACATTGCTTACAGAAACCAATGCTGAATTAGCAAAAAGCTATGCTGAAGAAATTGAATTTTTTAATTCAGATAGAAAGGAAACCGATAAACAAATTACGCTTGAAGCCCTTCAGCAAATAGAAACTAATAAGGAACAAGAAGGTTTTACAACCGTTGTATATCATGAAGCTTGGCATAAAGGCGTGATTGGTATTGTAGCTTCCCGACTTATTGAAACCTATTACAGACCAACATTGGTGTTTACCAAAAGTGGTGATTGGTTAGCAGCATCAGCACGATCGGTAAGTGGTTTTGATGTGTACAATGCCTTGGAAGCTTGTGCAGAGTATATTGAACAATTTGGAGGCCATAAATATGCAGCTGGATTGACTTTGAAAGCTGAAAATTACGAGGCTTTTAAACAGGCTTTTGAAGATGTGGTTTCGCAAAGCATAGATAAATCCTTATTAACACCAGAAATAAAGATTGATGCACAAATTGAGTTAAACGATGTGAATCCGAAATTTTATAGAATTTTAAAACAATTTGCACCCTTTGGACCAGGCAATATGTCTCCTATCTTTATGACTGATGACCTGCAAGATACAGGATATGGTAAATGTGTTGGTGAAGATAAAAGTCATTTGCGGATTACTGTTATGTCTCCTCGAGCGCAGTCGAGAGGTAAAGAAAATAAACTCGTATGCATAGGTTTTGGTTTAGGTGATAAACTGGATTTAATTACAGATAAAAAACCATTCTCTGCAGTATATTCTATTGATGAAAACCACTGGAACAATCAGGTGTCATTACAATTGAAACTTCGGGATCTTAAATAATATTTCATGGTAATTGGCGTTCATCAAGTATGACTAAATTTCTATTTTTTTTCTTCTTATCATCTCAAATGTTAGTATCTCAAAACTTGGTAAAGAATCCAAGTTTTGAGGATTTTGATAAATGCCCTTGGAAATTAGGCATGTTTAATAGTAACGTTGATTATTGGTCTTGCCCAAACCATGGTTCTACGGATTTTTTTAGAGCCTGTGGAAATACAAAAGAAACAAATGAGAATTATAACGGTGAACAATTACCATTTTCTGGTGATGCTTATGCAGGATTTTATTGTTATGCTGAAGATGATTACCGAGAATATATTCAAGGTGAATTGCATGAGAAATTACGCGCGAATGAAACCTATATTATCCAGTTTTACATCAGTTTAGCTGAAAAATCTACCTATTCTATTAAAAATATAGCAGTCTTATTTACAAGTGAACACATTGGTGCTTCAACCAAAAGTGCATCGATTTTAAATAGTCCGAAAGGAAGCCATCAAAAGTTTGGTAACCTTTCAAAGAAATTTATCAATCAAGAAGAATTGAAAATCCAAAATAACCTACTTCAAAATGATTCGTTAATTCCATTTTATAATGACACGAAGGAATGGATGCTTGTTTCATTTACGTATCAAGCAACAGGATACGAGCAATTTTTTACAATAGGCAATTTTAAAGCAAACCGTGAAACAGCTATCAATCAAGAAAAAACTGAATTTAAACATCCATTTGCTTATTATTATATAGATGCTATTTCTATTGAAGCGAGAAAAACTAACTACGAAACGGATACTATTTACACCTTCCAGAATGTCCTCTTTGAATTTGATAAAGCCAATTTATTAGAGGAATCCGTTGAAGAATTGGATAAACTGTATGCTTATTTAAAGCGCAATAATCTTAAAGTTGAAATTTATGGACATACAGATGCTATTGGAATACAAACACATAATGAAAAACTATCTGAAGAACGTGCAAAAACGGTTTCAGAATATTTGATAAAAAGCGGTTTAGAAGCGAACAGAATTCAATGGTTTGGTTTTGGGAGCAATAAACCGAAAACAACGAACGATACGGAAGAAAATAGAGCACTTAATCGTCGTGTGGAATTTAAACTAAAATAAAAAACACCTTTATTATTGTTTTCAATACTTTTGTAAAATAGTTCCGTTTATTAACCCATAGAAATCTCCAAATATTTAGAAAACCTGTAGATTCTAAACTAAAAGATTCCTGCTTTCGCTGGAAGTAAAAATGGCAAAAAAAGATCCATACGCAGCTTTGCGTATCAAAGAATTCAATATTTTTTTAGTACTCCGTTTTGCGTTAGTATTTGCATGGTCTATGCAGTTTATTATTATTGAATGGCAAGTATATAGTATTACAAAAGACCCTTTGTCTCTTGGAATTATTGGCTTAATGGAAATTATTCCGGCTTTAACCATGGCGTTATTTGCTGGTCATATTGTGGATCAACGTGAAAAACGTAATTTATTGGCTGTCTGTATGGCATTATTTTCATTAATAAGTTTAGGCTTATTTCTTTTAACCTGGCCAAAAATTGTAGCAGATTGGTCTACCAATACCATTCTATATTCTATTTATGCACTCGTATTTTTTGGTGGTTTTTTGCGTTCCTTTTTTGGGCCGACTATTTTTTCCTTGGTTGCTTTAATTGTTCCAAAAAAAATATATCCAAATGCCGCTACATGGAGTAGTTCTACCTGGCAAATGGCATCGGTTTTAGGACCTGCAACAGCTGGTGTATTAATCAGTATGATTGGTGTGCATTGGTCGCTTTGCTTTGTATTTGGACTTGTTATTTTTGCCTTAATTACCCTTTCTCAAATAAAAAAGAAACCAATTTTAAACCCTAAAATTGGGGAACCTGTCATGCAAAGTTTAAAGGAAGGTTTAACGTTTGTATTTAAAACAAAAGCTATTTTAGGCGCTTTAACTTTGGATATGATTGCTGTTTTATTTGGAGGAGCTGTAGCCTTACTGCCAGTTTTTGCGCAAGATATTTTGCATGTTGGATCGGAAGGGTTTGGCGTTTTACGTGCTGCTCCAGCCGTTGGTGCTTTTTTAACTATGCTCATTACAGCTTACATTCCTATTAGTAAAAATGCAGGTATGAAGTTACTAGCTGCCGTATTTGGTTTTGGTGTTTGTATTATTGTTTTTGGACTATCTTCTATATTCTGGATTTCGGTGGTTGCCTTATTTTTTAGTGGTGTTACGGATGGTGTTTCTATGGTTATTCGTCAAACCATTCTTCAAATTAAAACACCTGATCATATGCGTGGTCGTGTAGCGTCGGTAAATTCTATGTTTGTTGGTTCATCAAATGAATTAGGAGCTTTTGAAAGTGGTGTAACGGCCAAATTAATGGGAACAGTGACAGCAGTCGTTTTTGGTGGCAGCATGACTTTAATTACAGCGGTAACAACCGGATTGGTTTCACCATCCTTTCGGAAATTAGATTTAACGAAAGATTTGGAGGAACATGAGAATGCGGAATAAAAGACCTTTTAGAATTTTTTCAACTCTAAGGTTTCACCGTCAAAAACACCATAGGTGTAATATTGAATCCAATCGCCTAGATTTACATATTTAGAATTTTGGTTGAGGTTAATTTCTAACGGCAAATGTCTGTGGCCAAAAACAAAATAATCACGGTGTTTGGTTTCTAATTTTCGTTTGCAATACTGTACCAACCATTCATTGTCTTCGCCTAAAAATTTGGCATCATCATCACCTGAAATCAGTTTGTTTTTTACACTTAAATATTGGGCAATTCTAACGCCAATATCAGGATGCAACCAGCGAAACAACCATTTACCAAATTTACTAGTAAATAGTTTTTTCATGCGCTTATAACCGTTGTCTCCAGGACCTAACCCGTCACCATGACCAATTAAAAATGTTTTATTATTAAACGTGTATTCTTGAGGTTTATGGTACACAGAAATCCCTAACTCATCTTCAAAATAGCCATCCATCCATAAATCATGATTACCAACAAAAAAGTAAATTGGAATTCCAGAATCGGTTATCTCGGCAAGTTTACCCAGTGTTCTTGTAAAACCTTTTGGTACCACGGTTTTATATTCAAACCAAAAATCGAATAAATCACCCATCAAGAAAATAGCAGCAGCATCCTCTTTGATTTCATCTAACCAGGCTACAAATTTTTGTTCGCGAGGACGAGACGCTTCTGCCGTTGGTGCACCCAAATGATTATCGGATGCGAAGTATATTTTTTTTCCTTTTGGGATGTTCATGTAATTTTAAAGGTTTTTAATCAAAAATATATTTTAATAAAGGGACAAGAATAAAAACGAGAGTTAAAATTCCGATAAAAACATTATTATTGGTATGTCCCATTTCATCATAATAATTTGGATTATTTGGTCCGTACAAGTATTCTTTAAAGGTAAACTTCTTTTTATTTAAAAAGGTTCTCCATATAGTTCCATAAATCCATCTCATGACGGCACCAATGAAGTTGAAAATTACTCGACCATAATAATTATCTCCCAAATTTTAATTCCTTTACTAAAAAATATAGGTGTAAATATAATTAATTCTTTGCAAGCAGAATTCTAATTATCACTAGCATACCATTCCGCAAAACTGGTATCTGTTTCCTGGAGTTTTAAGGAATGTAATGCAATATGGTTCGGTAAAAAGGATTTTATTTTATTGGCAAAATCAATCACCATCATTTCACTAGTTGGCTGATAATCCACCAAAAGTACATTATGACCACGGTCTTGAAGTTCCTTCGCTAATTCTACATGTGGTGTGTTTTTATTAAAAACAGTGGCATGATCAAACACATCAACAATTTCTGTTTTCACAATTTTTTTTAAATCACTGAAATCAATCACCATTCCAAACTTAACATTACCCGAATCTGAAATTGGTTTTCCAATAACGGTTACCGATAATTTATAGCTATGGCCATGTACATTTTTACATTTCCCATCATAGCCATAAAGGGCATGTCCTGTCTCGAATGAGAACTGTTTTGTAATTCGAATATTTCCCATACTATTAATTTTCCATGCAAAGATAATCGTTTTGTAAAAGGAAACGGTTTTTAGAGTACATTTGCGCACTTTTTATTTTGCATATACTTATGAATCAATTATTTGAAGACATTGCTTTTGTTGAAAATTTACAATATGAGCGTATTATTGATGATATTTTAACAAAGAAATACAGTTTGGTTGAAAATTTTTTTACTGAACACGAAGTTTTGGAGTTAAGACAGTCTTTGCTGGATAAACACGAAGCTGATGTATTTAAAAAAGCGGCTATTGGAAATAGAGTAAATGAAGTGATTGAAAAATCCATTCGTGGCGATGTTATTTTATGGATTGATGAAAACCGAGCCGATCACATGGAAGCTGCCTTTTTTAATAAAATAAACAACCTCATAGCATACTTAAATAAAACGTGTTTTTTAGGTATTTTACATAAGGAGTTTCATTATGCATTGTATCCTGAAGGCACTTACTATAAACGACATTTAGATACCTTTCAGAATGACGATAGGCGCAAACTATCCTTTGTTTGTTATTTAAATGAGGATGGTTGGCTACCTGAAAATGGAGGTGAATTGGTGTTGTATGTTAATGAAAATGGTGAAGAAACCGAAAAAGTAATTTATCCGTTTCCTGGACGTGTGGTTATTTTTGAAAGTCAACTATTAGAACACGAAGTTAAGCCTGTGAAAACAGAACGATTAAGTATTACAGGTTGGTTAAAAACCCGCTAATTACCTGCGCTTGTTACGATTGTACACATAAATAATTATCAGTACAACTGCTAAAACTAAAAAAAGCATATTTCCACCCATACTATTCGCTATTAGAATTGTTTTTATTGTATCTATAAATGGCGTACGCAATGATGACCAGAACCAAAAAAGGTAAAAATGAACCGATAAACACACCAATTTCATACTCGCTATTCGGCGCGTTCTTTACTTTCTCTTCAATATTGACTTCTTGTAAAATAGAAAAAAGTGCCATCATTTCACCAAAAAATTAAAGTGTAAAGTTACTGTTTTTCTGAAAGCGGTAAAAATTCTTGTCTAAATTTTATAATTAAAGGTAGGCCTCGCGCAATAATCCAGAATGTTAAAGCTATAAAAATACCGTAAAGCTTGTATTCCCTGCTATCCAATAAAAAAAGGATGGGCACAAATACGAGAAAAGTAGCTAAAAGTAATACATTTCTTAAGGACTTCATTTTGCCAAGACCTTTAAACATGCCATCAAAAATAAAGGCAATGGCGCACAGTGGTTGCATGGTTAAAACAATCCAGAAAATATTTTCAAACTGTTGTAAAACAGATTCTTCTTGTGTGAAAACATGTCCAATATATTGGTAAAAAAGTGCCCCAATTATGGCCATAATAATCCCTAAAACGATACCATATTTTATCAATTTATTGCTTAAGGTTATGAGTTTGCTGAATTCTTTGCCACCTAATAATTTTCCGGATAGAATATTTCCGGCACTGGCATAACCATCAATTATAAAAGCGCCTAAAAACCATAAATTTATAGCAATGGTGTAAGCTGCAATATATTCCTTACCATAACTTGTAGAAAAGGAACTGGCAAAATAGAGTGTCACATTTAAGGCTAAAGTTCTCACAAATAAGTTCAAAATCATGATTATAAATCGCTTGATTTCTGGGTTAAAGGGGAAACTAAATCGTAATGGAATATTGGTTTTGGTTAATAAGTAATAAGCTGAAATACCAGCCATTAACATTTGAGCGATTACACTGGCATAAGCTGCGCCTTTTATGTTCATGGCAGGAATATACCCTTCAATACCATATACAAAAGCAACATCTAAAATAATATTCACACCAGCGCCAACAATAGCAATAATCATTGGGTAAAAGGTGTTTTGAAGTCCTCTAAACGTTCCAAAAACAGCAATAGTAAATAAGGTAAACGGAAAACCAAAAACGCGAATTTGATAGTATTCAACGCTGTAGTTTAAAATTAAATCGGATGCATTATATAGTTTGAAAATAGCTTCAGCAAACGGATAGGTGCCTAAAATGATTAAAATGCTTAAGGATGTAATAATAAAAATAGCTTGAGCGGGAAGGTTTTTTACTTTATCTAAATTACCAGAACCAACATACTGCGAAACAATGGACGAAATGGCACTTCGGGTTTGACCTAAAACCCAGATCAGCATGGAAATAAATGTACCAACAATACCTACAGCAGCTAATGATTCTGTGGCATTTTCTGAAATATTTCCTACAATAGCTGTATCGGTTATGGATAAAATGGGTTCAGCCACACCTGCAATTAAGGCTGGAATGGCTAATTTATTAATATGTTTTAAACTGATGTTAGTGCTCACAATACGTTTTCGTAACAGTAAAAAGGATGTTCACTTTGCTTTGGAAAATAAATTTCTCCTAATTTGGTATAGCCGCGAAGTTCGTAAAACTTTTGGTTTCTCGCGTTTTTTGAAAAGGTATCTAACCGCATGGAGGTAAAATTGTTTCTTATCCCAAAGTTTTCGGCAAAATCCATTAGTTTTTGGGCTAATCCTTTTCCTTGATACTCGGGTAGTATGGCAAGCCTATGAATATAAAGATTTTTAGTATTTGGCGTTAACCAATTTACGGATTGATATTCAACATCCATAAGCTTAGATAAAACCATACAGCCTAAAATATTAAATCCATCTTCCAGAACATATAACTCATTTCGCGAAACATCATTTTCAAAGGCATCTCTATTTGGATAAAAAGAATTCCATTGATGTATGTTTTTAGAAACCATGTCAATAGCACAAGCTTTAGTGATTTTTAAAATCGTATCAATATCTTCATAGGTTCCTTTCCGAATCATAATAAAAGCGTAAATTTGCACCTAAATTAGTTATAATTTTTTCAATATGAAGAATATTTTAGTACCAGTAGGATCGTCTAAAAATGCGGTTAGTCATTTACAATATGCTGTAGATTTTGCCAAAGCATTTGGTGCCAAGATTTATGTGGTTCAGATTTATAATGTGTATTCAAAAGCTGGAACCATGATAAAAATTGATCATATTTTAGAACGGGAAAGTTATGAGTTTTTAAAATCCCACATAAAACAAGTGGATACCAAAGGTGTAGAGATTGTTATTAAATCTTTTAAAGGGAAATTAGTAGATACGCTAGAATTGGTTTGTCATTCCTTGGATATTGATTTAATTATGATTGAACCACGAACAAACTCCTTACGTGAAGAAGTTTATTTAGGAAAAACGTCTGGTAAGATTATAAAGCAGACCAATATTCCAGCTTTGATAGTGCCTGAAGGTTTAAGTTTTAAACCCATTGTTTATGTTTTAGTGGCATTAAAATCGGCCATCATTAAAAAAGAAGAAGCACTTGTTCCATTAATTTCTATTAAAGATCAGTTCCGATCTATTGTGAATTTACTATTAGTGAAAACACCATTTTATAATGAAGGCGATTTTGATATAAATCCAGGTTTAGCGCAGTTAATTACGAATACCACAAAAACTGAAAATGCTACAACCTTTCAAGGCGTGTTAGAGCACTATAAAGAAAACAATCCAGACATGCTTTGTGTAGTAAGACGTAAACGCGGATTTTTCTCAAAACTATGGGAGAAAAACACCATTTTGAAGAAGGATTTTCAAAGTAATACATTGCCCGTTTTGGTTTTAAGCGGTGTGAAGTAATTTTTTACCAATACATTGTTTAAACATAAATAAATTAGTTTATTTTCGCTTTATGATAAACAAATAATTAGCCAAACAAACGTTTATTTTGGGGGATTAGCTCAGTTGGCTAGAGCGCTACGCTGGCAGCGTAGAGGTCATCGGTTCGAATCCGATATTCTCCACTAAAAAAGCAATGCAAACGCATTGCTTTTTTTATGCCTGTTTTTCACAGTAAATACGGCTCATTTTTAAAATTTTGTGTATTTCAAAGTGTATTTCGGCTTGTTTATCGAAAACAAGTAAAATTCAAAAACCCATTACAAAACACTGTCGTAAGTATGGGTCCCAACGAATCTATTATGAAGTACACATTATTTATAGCCTTATTTTTTTGTCATTTTATACAGGCTCAAAATCAAGCATTCAACCCAGAAACTAGTACTGCTTCTTTATATCAATTAGCACGTTTTACCAATGTAGGCGATTCGCTTTATAGTATAGAAGACGTCCTTGAAAACAAACATATAATTTACAAACCTTTAGAATCAGAAAATCATAGTGTAGGTTTTACCTCTGATCATTTTTGGATTCAATTTAAGCTCTCTAATTCACAAGTAACCGAGCGTGTTTACTATTTAGAAACAGCTAGACCTATAACAGATATTGTTAACTTGTATCAGATATCAGACACGAAAATAGAACATTTTAAAAGTGGTGATCAAATTCCATTTAAAGAGCGCCAAGTTAACCACAGATCCAGCGTTTTTAAAATTACATTACCACCAAAATCAGAACAGCAATTTTATTTACATTTAAAAAGCGATGGAGAAACCATTAATTTACCATTAAACTTATATAAACCATCTGAATTTTTACAAAACACCTATAATCAACAACTGTTTTTAGGTCTATTTTATGGCGTGTTATTATTGGCAGGTATTATTTATTTGTTTTTTTATGTCAGCTTAAAGGAGCGTTCATTTTTATATTATGGATTATATGTGTTTTCTATTGCGCTTCTGCAAGCGGCTTTAGATGGAATGTTATTTGAGTTTGTTTGGTCTGATGCTGGTTATTTTAATAGTCGTATGGTATTAATAACGGCCTTATTTTCAAATCTGTTTTTATTGAAGTATTGCGAATATTTTTTGGATGTAAAAACCCATTTTAAAAAATTGACCAAATACTATCAAGGCATTTACATCATTATTGCTATTTTATTTGTGTGCCTGTTTATTAATGACTTTACACTTAAAATCACCTATCCAGTGTCCAATATTAATGGACTGGTTAGTCTGTTATTAATTTTGTTTACAATATTCGTTATGCGTTATAAACGCATTGCTTTAGATGCCTTTTTTGCTTTCGGAATTTTATTTTTAGTCATTGGATTATTAGGGTTTGTAATGAATAATTTAAGCCTACTACCCAATAATTTTTATACGGAGAATAGCGCCAAATTTGGTGCAGGTTTGGAGGTGATTTTTCTATCCTTATCCATGACAAATTTAATTAGAAAGCTACGCGAAGAAAAAGAAATTTCTCAAGCTTTGGCCTTAAAAAAATCGGAAGAAATTAGTCAAGTAAAAACCTATTTCATGTCTAATATGAGTCATGAATTACGAACGCCTCTGAATGCTATTTTAGGTGCTACTCAAGAACAATTAGAAACCCAAAATGAGCGCATAGATAATGCGTGCCTGAATATAATCAAGAATGCATCCTATAGTTTACTTAGTAATATAAATGATATTTTAGATTTTGAAAAAATTGAAAAAAATGAACTGATTTTAAAAAATGAAGCTTTTGAACCCTTGCCCTTAATAAAACAAATAAGTGCTAATTGGCAATTGCAGGCTGAAAATAAAGGTTTAAGTTATAGTTTCGAGATTAAAGGTCATGTGCCATTTCAAGTAATAGGTGATAGCGACCGATTTATTCAAATTATAAATAATGTTCTAGGGAACGCGGTTAAGTTTACCCCAAAAGGAACCGTTTCATTTGTATTACAATGCATAAATATTTCTAAAAAAAAGAATCGTTTTTCTTTTCATTTTTCGGATTCAGGTGTCGGAATTCCTGAAAATATGGCACAAGATGTTTTTGATAGTTTTAGTCAAATGCGTCTTGATAATAAACGACAATTTGGTGGATTGGGTTTAGGTTTAACCATTGTAAACCATTTAGTCAATCAATTTAGAGGTGAAATTAATATAGAGAGCCAGGAAGGCGTTGGTACAGATGTTTTTATTGATATTCCACTGGAAGTTAAGCAGGAACATAAAAAAGCCGTAGTCAATTTACATAATAAAGGCACTGGTCCAGTAAACATTTTGGTTGCAGAGGACAATAAAATGAATCAAATGATTATGAAAAAGTTGCTTAATTTAAATCCTAATTTTACATTTGAAATAGCTCAAAACGGACAAGAAGCAGTTAATCTGTTAAAAGAATCCCGTTTTGATGTGGTTTTAATGGATTTGCAAATGCCAGTTATGGATGGCTATGAAGCGACCAAAATAATTAAAAGTGGACAACTTGGTATAAAAAAACAACATATTCCTATTATTGCCGTAACCGCTGATGCTATGCAGGAAACGGAACAGAAAGTGCGTGCTATTGGCATGACAGATTACATAACCAAACCTGTGAAAAAAGACCTTCTTTTTGAAAAAATTTATAGTAGTATAATGCAATTGTCCAAACCTGCTTAATATTGGAGTTGTTGTTTTAATTCAACAATGCTTGATACATTATTTAAATGACAATTATCAATTTCATACAAATCCGCAAAAGTTGTAAATTTGGTATTATTGCTTCGCGTACGAATAGTCCCTTTTGGGAAAAAGCGCCTATTTTTAATTAAATTTGCTTTCGTAATCCAACCGCAAACAGTCAATTCTTGTTTAATTTTGTGGTAACTACAAAAAATATAAATTTCTGTTTTAAAGTAGTCTTGAAGCTTTAAAAAATTGTTGGTATAGCTTTTTCTAACATCTGTTGTGCGTCCCATAGTTTTTACATCAATGGATTTATTGTTTACAATTAGATCTATACCGTCGTCACAGCCTCCAGATCCATCAACAAAACCTAAATTAAAAAAAGACATAACTACAGATTGTCCAATAATACCTGTTAGTTGTTGTTGTTTAGTACCGTTTGCTGTAAAGCGCTTTCCGAAATTATGATTTTTAACAACGGTTTCGCAATGCGTAATAAGACTATTTTCTACTGGAATAGTAAACATATCCGTAATATCTTATTTGTTAGATTACTGTAAGATACTAAAAATGTGTTAAGTAGGCTTTTATATTGTTCTGCTTGGCACCTTTATTCAAGAACCAATTTATTTTATAAAGGAAATACTTCTTAAAACAACAGTTTCAAGTGATTTTGGCAATATAGGTTCATCCCATGGATGCTGTGCATTAAAAACATGATTGGAATTTTCTATTTCAACCAATTGACTTTTAGGATTCCATTCATGCAATAATTCTGCTTCAGTGAAGTAAACCGACGGATCATCAGTAGCATGAATTATTAATTGAGGAATTTGTACTTTTTTAATTGCTAATTCAATATTGAGCGCTTTTTCATTGGCTTTAAAATCTTCATAAAACTGATAATTATGAGGCATTTGTTGTTTGGTGCGGCTATTCAAAACATATTTAACACCCTCCTTTTTCCACTCTTTTAAATAACCGATGGTAGCGGTTCGTTTAGAAAAATCAGAAACACTTGCCCAAGAAATCAGTTTTGTAATTCTGGAGTCTTTTGAGGCTTTAAGAATGGCAATTCCACCACCACGAGAATGTCCAATAAGCGTAATATTTTTGGTGTTTATTTCTTTTAGGAATTCATTTTTTTCTGATAGTAAATAATTTAGAATATCATCGAGATCAGTAAGTTCTTTACTGTAATTATTTTCTGCAAAGGCCTCTAAATCTGGAAAATCAATTGGATTTTCAATAGTACCACCATTATGTGAAAAATTGAACTTCACAAAGAACACTTGGGCTTCTAAAAATTGCTCGGCTACTAAATTCCATGGTCCCCAATCTTTAAAACCTTTATAACCATGACAAAATATGACCAATGGTTTTTGCACCTCGTTTTTGATAAAAAAGGCATCCCAAACTAAAGGCCTTTGGTGCTTTCTGTTTAAAACTAGATTTTTGTGAATCATGTAATATCTTTTTCAACGAAATCAATTTCTGGGTTACAGATTTCTAAAATGAGGTGTTTTAATTGGGTTTCAAAATCCACCAAAATGGCATCTGTTATGAGTTCGGTTTTATTTCTACTGCCAACTTCTTTTTTTGCGAATTTTAAAAAACCTGCACTCAAGTTTTTAAATGAAATAATACCAGCTTCAAGTGGTTCCAAAATAGGCTTTTCAGCATGCATTAGATAGGCGTAGGTAAGTATTTGGAAGGATTTACTGTATTTGTCATAATCGGTTGTTAAATCAGTCCAATTCGTTATTTGTACTTTACTAGAATCTACTTTCCCTGATTTATAATCTATTATTCTGGTAATACCATTTCGTTTATCTACGCGGTCTACTTTTCCAGTAATTCGGACAGGAAAATCTAATTCTGGAATGTTTATTTCGGCTGTATTTTCTAGTTCTATACTTATAATTTCAAGGGTATTTCCATCTTTTAAATCGGCTATTTCTAAATTTAAAAAATTGGATATATAGCGCTTGGCTATTTCAAAAACGATGAGGTTTTTCCCTTTGGTAATATCACCTTCTTTATATAAATCTGTAAAATGCTTGGTTACAGTTTTATCAATTTTAGGCTTCATTTCAGTAACCTGTTCCCAAGTTATTTCTTGACCTTCAAACGGTTTATAGAAATCTTCTAACGTGTTATGAATTACAGTTCCTAACGTATTAGCAGCAACGGTTTCTTCTACATCATCATGCTCTTTTATTTTGAGGACTTTCTGAAAATAGAAATCAATTGGATTTCGAATATAACTTGTCAATGCTGATGGCGAAAACCCTTTAGCAGCATAGGCTTTAATCTGATTTAAAACATCATCATTTTTTGAAATAACTAGATCCTTCAAATTAGCTTCTATAGGAATATCTGGAACCGCAATGGTCTGTTTTAGTTTGTGAATACCTTCTAATTCCAATTGGGTTATAAACCGACTCTTTTCACCACCTTTTAAAGCGTCAATTTCCGTATTATAAATTATAAATACGCGTTTAGCACGTTGTAATAATCGGTAAAAGTGGTAGGTGTAAACGGCATCTTTTTCTTTATAGGTTGGGAGTTTATTCTCCAATTTGACATCAAAAGGAATAAAGGAGTTGTTGCTTTTTCCAGAGGGTAAAATACCTTCGTTAACTGATGATATAATAACGGTTTCAAAATCTAAAACACGGGATTCTAACATACCCATGATCTGTAAACCTTCTAGTGGTTCACCTTTAAAATCTAATGTTTCGGAACTCAATAGCTCTTTATAAACTGTAAATAAACTATTAATGTCTTTCAGGTGTTTAAAGTTACCGTCATACAATGCCAACTCGTTAAACAAACTATTAAATTGAAAGAGATGTTCTAATGCTAATAGGTTTTCTTTTTTATGAACTTCTAAATGCGCTTTTATTCTTAAAATGAGCGCTTGGCAATGATCTAAAGCCGTTTTAGGATGATTACTCCAGTTGCCAAATAGTAATTCAAAAAGGGTTTTATGCTGTGGTGCTAATTGAATTAAACGTGTTAAGGATATATAAATTAAGTTATTTGATTCTATTTTCTGAACTACTTTTTGCACATCGTTGGTAGTAATAGATTGCAGCAAAGGACTTATGAATTGATGTGATAATAATTTAATGACATCCTTAAAATAGTAAACCGTTGTATCCTTCTTATGCATGAAGAAAAGCTGCTCAAATAACGTTGCTAATGGAATAGATTTTAAAGGCAATCCCATGGTAATGTTGAGCGCTTTAATAGATTCTGGTATGGAATTTAAAACAGGTAATAATAAGGATTCTTCACCAAGTACAACAGCCGTATTATTTAGGGTATGGTTTTCAGATTGTAACTTCTTTAAAATATTTCCAATGCATTTAGCTTGTCCAACATTCTTTGGGACTCCAATAACAGAAATATCTTTAGGTTTTTGATAATTATCAGTAACCCAGTTTAACGGATTGGTTTTAAAGTAGTTCCAGTGCTTATAATGTTGCCGAATAAATAAGCTGGCATCATGATTGTTATTTTTGAAAAAAGACGCATCAATATCCCAATATATATCGGAATTACCGTTTTGAATTAGTTCTTGAATAATAGTTTCTTCTGCTTTATTCAAGGCATTAAAACCTAAAAATACATGATGTTTTTGTGGATTAGATGAGATATAATTTTGAATGTTTTCTAAAGCTTCTCTGTATATCAAACCTTGATAGCCTTTCTTTTTATTGATAAGGTTTTCTGTTAGTTGACTGTAATAAACTTTAAGTTTTTTCCAGAATACTAAATAGTTTTTTACAAAATCGGTTTGATTCGTATCAACTGACCAATGGTCTAGTTCTTTAATGGCACTTAAATAGTCGAAAATTTTGGTTTGCGGAATTAAGTATCTATCAATTTCATTAAAGTCCTGAAGTAGTATTTGGGCCCATTTGGAAAAGGTATCAAAGCTGTCTGGATTTTTTTGGTTATGAACCTGAAGATAGGTGTCATAAAACTCAAAAAGTAATTCCGTATTGGATATGGATTTAAGTTCCGAAAGTTGTTCTACAAACGCTTCGATACTTAAGATTTCTGGAGCAAAAATGGGTTGTTTTAATGAGGTTGCTAAATGATGTTTTAAAAATACACCTGCACGTTTACTCGGCAAAATAATTGTGATAGCTGAAATATCAACTTGTTTAGTTTTTAAATCAGAAAGGA
>CBFHJN010000006.1:0-33362 GCA_965655805.1 Flavobacteriaceae bacterium | reverse complement strand
TCAAGCAAAAATTGGAGATAGCAAAGAGACTTTTGGCTACATGGTTGAATATTTAAATTTCAATTCTGACGGCTTCAAAAACCTATTAGATAATAGAAATACGGGTTTTGACAAAAATGATGTAGTGGCGAAATTTCGAATAAATTCAAAGGAAACTGCTAAAATCAAACAAGCAGTAGAAATGAAGTTTCAATATTCAGATGAAGTGTCTAATGAAACGTATTTAGGGTTAACCGACGCTGATTTTGATGCTAACCCATTTAACCGCTACGCTGCGTCTCAAGAAGATCAAATGAATGCCGAACATTTACAATTTACAGCGACCCATAAACTTGATTTATCATCAAACTTTAGAATTACCACAACAGGTTATTACAACAGGTTTAAACGAAATTGGTACAAATTAAATGATGTTACGTTAAACAATACCAAAGTTGGTATCGCAGATATTGTAAGTGATCCATTAACCTATTCAGATTATATGGATGTGGTAAGAGGTCAAATAAATTCACCTGAAAATGCCTTAAATGTCAAAGCTAATAATCGTCTGTATTACGCAAAAGGTATTCAAACGAAACTGGATTATCACTTTAATGGTGACAATACATTTCATGATATAGAAATTGGTTTGCGTTACCATTATGATGAAGAAGACCGTTTTCAATGGGTTGATAAATACGGTATTAATTCCAATGGTATCATGACACAAACACAAGCTGGAATTCCAGGAACGGATGCTAACAGAGTGAGTTCAGCCAAGGCGTTTGCGGCATTTGCTATGTACAAATTTCGTTATAACAAATTGACCATTACGCCTGGTTTACGTTATGAAAATATTATTTTAATGCGCGATGACTATGGCAAAAATGATGTATCTAGAACAGGAAGCGATTTAGCATCAAGAGAGAACAAGGTAGATGTATTCATACCTGGAATTGGTTTTAATTATAAGTTTAATAACATAGCTACTATTTTTGGAGGTGTGCATAAAGGGTTTTCACCACCAAGTAATCAAGTTGGACAGGAACCAGAAGAAAGTATCAACTATGAATTAGGTTCTCGATTTTCAGTTATTGGAATAAAAGGTGAAGTCGTAGCTTTCTATAACGATTACACAAATTTATTAGGAAGCGATTTAGCTGCAACCGGAGGAACAGGTTCTTTAGAACAATTTAATGCTGGTGAAGTAGAAGTTAAAGGTCTGGAAGTTTTGCTAAATTATGATATCTTAAAATCAAATAACACATTTGCATTACCTATATCATTCGGTTATACGTATACAAATACAGAATTTCAAAACAGTTTTGGTAGTGATGATTCCCTTTGGGGAACCGTAGAAGCTGGCGATCAATTACCATACATTCCAGAGCATCAATTTAATATTATGCTATCATTAGAGCATGATAAATATGAAATAAATGCAAGTAGTAGATATTTAGGCGCATTTAGAACCCAAGCAGGAACTGGTAGTATTCCTATCAACGAAAAAGTAGATTCAAATTTTGTAGTCGATTTATCAGCAAAATATCACTTTAACAAACATTTAAGTGCCACAACCAATCTTATAAATGTGTTTGATGCAACCTATGCGGTATCTAGAGTTCCAGCAGGTTTAAGACCAGGTCATCCGTTTGGTGCCAATGTTGGTTTGGAGTTTAGATTTTAGAAATAAATTAGTCAACCATAGAGATCTGAAAAGTCTCTTATATAAGAAAGCCACTTAACTTAAAGTGGCTTTTTTTTGTTAATGGTAAATCGAAAATATTTTAGTCGCTTCATTATAAGCACTCTCAAAACTTAAGGCGTTTAAGTCCGACTTTTTATGTGTTGTAAAATACGACAAAAGTTTTTCAGTAGGCATATTTCCTGTTAAATCATCTTTGGCCATAGGACAACCGCCAAATCCTTGAATAGCTCCATCAAAACGCATACAGCCAGCTTTATAAGCCGCATCAACTTTTTCAAACCAACTTCTTGGTGTGGTATGCAAATGTGCACCAAATTCAATTTGCGGATATTTTGGAATTAAATTAGAAAACAAATAATCAATATTTTCAGGATTAGATGTACCAACCGTATCACTTAATGATAAAATTTTAACACCCATATTACTTAACTTTTCAGTCCACTCACCTACGATATCTACATTCCAAGGATCTCCATAAGGATTGCCAAATCCCATGGAAATATACACCACCACTTCTTTGTTACTTTTATCGGCTATGTTTAAAATTTCCTGTAAGGTTTCAACCGATTGCGCAATGGTTTTATGGGTATTGCGCATCTGAAAGTTTTCAGAAATAGAAAACGGATAGCCTAAATATTGAATAGGTTTATGTTTGGCAGCATCTTCAGCACCACGTATATTGGCAATGATGGCTAATAATTTACTCGTTGTTTTACTTAAATCTAATTGATCTAAAACAGCAGCTGTATCCACCATTTGCGGAATAGCTTTAGGAGACACAAAACTTCCAAAATCAATCGTATCAAACCCAACTCGCAGAAGTGCTTGGATATACTGTACCTTTTGTTCGGTTGGAATAAACGCTTTAATGCCTTGCATGGCATCGCGTGGACATTCAATTATTTTAACGAGTCTATTCATGGGTTTCAAAGATACTAAAGAAATGTAGCTTCAAAAATGTTTTCATAAAAACTACATTAAAATTAAGAAGGAAATACCTACAAAAACGATAATTTGAAGCCATTTTAAATACAAACCAATGTTTTTATGAGATTTTATATAATCAGAAATAGAACCTGCTAGCATAGCAATCATTGAAAAAATAACTAATGAAACACCCATAAAAATAAAACCTAACACATAAAATTGAGCTATGGAACTCATGGTATTACTAAAGAGAAAGCCTGGGAAAAATGCCAAAAAGAAAATACTCACTTTCGGATTTAAAACATTCATGATAAAACCCTGCTTGTACAATTGCCCTAAAGATTTTTTAGGTACCTGATTTTGCGAAATAGAAAGATTACCAGAACTTTTAAACACCTGATACGCCAAGTATAATAGATAAATAGCACCAAAAATTTTAATAGTTAAGAATATCGAATCATTATTTTTTATAAGTGCCGAAATACCAAAAGCTAAAAGTGAGGTATGGACAATACAGCCCGAAATCAAACCAAAAACGGTGGCTAACCCAAACTTTTTTCCATGGGCAATACTTTGCATTAACACATAAATATTGTCGGGTCCTGGCGAAATAGCCAAAGCTGCCGTCGCTAACATAAATGATATGAGTATCTCGTAGTTCAAGAAACTAGCGTTTTAAAAGCGCCTTATTTATTTCTTTAATTAGCTTCGGACCTTCATAGATAAAACCAGTATAAATTTGAACCAAATTAGCACCCGCTTCTAATTTCTCAAGGGCATCTGTAGTCGAATGGATTCCGCCTACTCCAATTATTGGAAAACCTTTGTTACTTTTAGTGGATAAATATGAAATAACTCGTGTGGATTTATCCTTAATAGGTTGTCCACTCAATCCACCATTACCAATTTCAGCTAACCGTTCAGGTGTTGCTTTTAGTCCACTTCTATCCATAGATGTATTGCTAGCTATAACACCATCTAAATTGGTTTCAGCTATCAATTCTATAATTTCATCTAATTGATTGTTATTTAAATCGGGTGCTATTTTAAGCAGAATAGGTTTCTGTTTATCAAAACCAATATTAGCTTGCTGAACTGAACTAATAAGCTCTAACAAGTAGTCTTTATCATTTAATTTAGCATGACTACCTACATTAGGGCAACTCACATTAAGCACAAAATAATCCACATACGGATGTAACGCATTAAAACACGTCAAATAATCTTTAGTATAATCTTCGGGCTTCGTTTGCGTATTTTTACCAATATTTCCGCCTATAATAACCTGTCCTTTATTCTTCTTTAATTGGGTAATAGCAGCTTCCAAGCCTTCATTATTAAAACCCATCCTATTAATGATACCTTGATCATCCTTTAAACGAAATAACCGCTTTTTAGGATTTCCAGCCTGTGCCTTTGGTGTAACCGTTCCAATTTCAATAAAACCAAAACCAAAATTTGCCAATTCATTATACAAAACCGCGTTTTTATCAAAACCAGCTGCTAATCCTACAGGATTTTTAAAAGTTAACCCAAACAGGTTTCGCTCTAATTTAGCATCTTCCACCACATAAAGGCTCCTGAAAATAGCGGACATGCCAGGTATTTTAGACGTGATTTTAATTAATGAAAACGTAAAATGATGAATCTTCTCGGGATCGAAAAGAAAGAATAAAGGGCGGAGTAATAATTTATACATTAGTCAATGTTTGCACAAAAGTAATTCTAAATAAAAAATTGCGCAATTCAAATGATAGAAATTTCAATAATTGTAAATTGCATACTTATTTTTACAACCATCAAATTCATTTTCAAATGATATCCAAAGAGCACATTATTAAACGTTTTGTAAGTTACGTAACAGTAGATACCGAATCCGATCCAAATTCGGATACAACACCAAGCACCAAGAAACAATGGGATTTAGCCCATGCATTAGTTGAAGAACTGAAAGTAATTGGCATGCAAGATGTCACTATTGATGAAAATGCATATATTATGGCAACACTTCCAAGCAACGTAAATCAAAGTGTTCCAACTATTGGATTCGTATCACATTTTGATACCACGCCAGATTTTACTGGTACCAATGTAAAGCCGCAAATTCATGAGAATTATGATGGAAAAGATATTGTTTTAAATGCAGAACAGAACATCGTTTTATCACCAGATTATTTTGAGGATTTATTACAATATAAAGGTCAAACCATCATAACTACGGATGGCACAACACTTTTAGGCGCTGATGATAAGGCTGGAATTACTGAAATTATTTCAGCTATGGAGTATTTGATTCAGCATCCAGAAATTAAACATGGAAAAATTCGTGTTGGTTTTACACCAGATGAAGAAATTGGGCGTGGTGCACATAAATTTGACGTGGAAAAATTTGGAGCCGATTGGGCTTATACCATGGATGGTAGCCAAATTGGCGAATTGGAATATGAAAATTTTAATGCGGCTGGAGCTGTAGTAACCATAAAAGGAAAAATTGTGCATCCTGGTTATGCCAAAGGAAAAATGGTAAACTCCATGTATATTGCAACGGAATATATTAACTCCTTACCACGTTTAGAAACGCCTGAACATACGGAAGGTTATGAAGGATTTTTTCACTTACACAACATAACAGGCGATGTCGATGAAACCAAACTTGAATACATTATTCGCGATCATGATACAGGACATTTTGAAGCACGTAAAGACGTTATGGTAAAGTTAGCGAATGAAATCAATTCGCAATACGGTTGGGAAGTTATTCTAATTGACATACAAGATCAGTATTTCAACATGAAAGAGAAGGTTGAACCGGTTATGCATATTGTTGATATAGCCGAAGAAGCCATGAAGCAATTAGATATAAAACCGCTTATTAAAGCCATTCGTGGCGGAACAGATGGTTCGCAATTAAGTTATATGGGTTTACCATGCCCTAATATTTTTGCAGGTGGACATAACTTTCATGGTCGTTTTGAATATGTTCCTGTTGAAAGTATGATAAAAGCAACCGAAGTTATTTGTAAAATAGCGGAACTAACAGCTTTAAAACACAAGTAAATATGAAAAAAGTAAATTCTGTTGAAGAATATATTGAAGTTAACAAGCACTTTTCGAAAGAACTGGCAATCCTTCGTGACATTATTTTAAAAACAGAATTAGCAGAAACCATTAAATGGAGCTCACCTGTGTATACGTGGCAAGGTAAAAACGTTTTAGGTTTAGGCGCTTTTAAAAATCATTTCGGAATTTGGTTTTTCAATGGCGTGTTTTTAAAAGATGCCGATAATTTGTTAGAACAAGCGCAAGAAAAAACAAAAGGATTGAGACAAATGCGTTTTGAATCCATAGTAGATATTAATGAAAATGCGGTTTTAAGCTATGTAAAAGAAGCTATTGAAAATCAAAAGCTAGGCAAGGAATTGAAGCCTAATAGAAAAGTGGAAGCAGTGAAAATTACCGAACTGCTAAAAAAAGAATTTAACGCTAACAAAGCACTTGCCGATGCGTTTAAAATTCTAACTCCTGGAAAACAACGTGAATACTGCGAATATATTGAAACAGCCAAACGCGAATCCACTAAAATAACACGATTAGAGAAAATAAAACCGATGATTTTAAAAGGTGTTGGCTTGCATGATAAGTATAAAAACTGTTAGTTGATGAATTACAATAAAAAGCGATAATTTAAAGATAGCAACACTGATTTCCTATTACCTAAAACACCTAATTCAGTTCTGAACATCCATTTCTTATTTGGTTGATACTGCGCGCCAATAATACCATTCCATTTTTGCTGAACTTGCTTATCTAAACTATATTTAATTATAGCTTCACCATCAGCCGCAGCTAAAGTTTCAACAATAGGTGTTAGTATTCGATCAGCAACCAATTTTTGTGGTATACTAGCTTCGTTATCATACCAATTATAATAATTAGTTACTATTTCATCACGCTTAACACCATCCGCACTGGACAATGCATCTTTTAATTTTAGCCGTCCAGAGGTATTACTACCTGTTTCCATAAAGAAACCACCCACCCAAATGGCTATATTTCTGTCTGGTTTGCTCTTAAAAACAAAGCTATGGCCAAAGCGAATTCCTGTAACACGAACAGGAACGGCTTCATCTAAAAGTTCGGGTTTATTCCAAGTAAAATTAGCATCTACAGAGAAAAAAATAGGTCCAACTGCACCAGCAAACATCAAACCAACACCAAAACTTGAAACATTTTGATCAACAATGGATTGTAAATTTATTGGATGCACTAAATTAATTTCGGTACGTGAATGCCCATAACCAAAAATACCATAGACGTTTAAAAACGGAAATAACCAAACGTCTGGTCTTACATTAACAGTATAAGTCGTATTTATGTTATTGCCAAACGTAATAAAGTTAACAGGGGTTAAACCTATATTTAAGTTTTTAGTATCCAAGCCTAGTTGCAAATTATCAACGGTTATACCTTGCTCCATAAACATAAAATTACCCATAATTCCAACTGGATAAGGAATATCAAAGCCTTTATTGTATGCACCTTGACCAAAAATTGGAAACGTGTAATTGTACTCCACGTGTTTTAAGCTATCACGATATTTTTCAAATTTTTCTCGAACCTTAATACTAGGCTGTTGCGCAAATGATATATTGATGCAAATAATAATAAAATAATATGTAATTCGTTGTTTAAAAGTCATAATTAGTTTGCTTCAGAGGCTGGCTCAATCAATTGGTTATCCTGATTTGGTTCTGTACTTTTTTTTGCTCCAATTGGCAAGTTCAATTTTAAAAAGAAGGCATTATTTTTGGTGTTTGCGTTTGCTTTATAAACATTTACAAAACCCTGAAAATAGTTCAATTCAACAGACAGACCTCCAATTTTTTTAAACCTATAACCTAGTCCTATTCCAGCACCAGCTTCAATAGGATTAATGGCGTCTTTATTGTCTTGTCGGATGCGTGTATCCACTCCGTCTGCATCATTTGTGTACTCCACATAGGCTTTATACCGAAGGCCTAATTGAGGTCCAGCTTCCATATAAATGTTATTTCCAAAAACATATTTAGCAAATACTGGAACAATAAAATAATTAATTCGTTGAGAGTAGCTTCCTTCATTCCCAATAAAATTTACTCCTATTGTTTCTAGGTCTGAAATACGTAAATCTCGTGTTCCCAAATTCGATTTTACTAATACACCTGTATATAAATAGAACTGCTCCTTCAATTTAAAATTAAAATAAAACCCTAAATTAAAAGTACCTAATCGTTCAGAGCTATCCAATCCTGAAATATCTGAAAAATTATAACCACCTTCTAAACCAAACTCTATGTTTGGTGAATTTAATTTTTCTCCAAAGATCAAGGTTAATAAAACTTGTGAAGAGATCGCATGCACGGAAAATAAGAACAGTAGAATAAATAGAATTTTCCGCATGTTAAACTTAATATTTTTAAACAATATCGGGATTTTTTAAAATCTATCAAATAAAAAAGCCACTTTAAAAAGTGGCTTTTTTATTACTAACAATGTAATTATTTTACTTTCTCTGGTGCATTTAACTTATTACTCATTTCCATAGAAATGGCAGAGCGATCAAATTTTATTTTACCAGCAAGGGTTTCAATAATACAGCTGGCGTCTTTATCATTAAAGTCTACCACTTTACCATGCATACCACTTTTAGTTATTACTTTATCGCCACGTTTTAATTCGGCTGCGAATTTTTTCTCTTGTTTTGCACGTTTCATTTGTGGTGCTATCATGAAAAAATACACGACAACAAACATCAAAATAAACGGTAAAAACGTAGTTAAACTTTCTCCCATCAGATTAATTAATCGTGGTTATGGCCTTCATGACCTGGTTGCGTACTGTATTTTCTTGGTGCTTGCTCTCCTTGAACTGCTCCTGCTGGCATTTGAGTTTGACCTGTAACTGCTGGTGCAGAAGCTTTTGCTGGTGCATTAGGATCTGGCTTAACGAATGCAGATATTTTAACGGTTTCTTTACCCATTTCGGTATTAGCTGTTACTGTAACAGTTTTTGTAACTTTATTAGCGCCTGTTCCGTTAAATTTAACAGTAAACTCACCACCTTCACCTGGTGCTAAAGGCTCTTTACTCCAATCTTGAGGAACTGTACAACCGCATGAACTCTTAATATCAGTGATTACTAATGGTGCATTACCAGTGTTCTTATATTTAAAAACTGTTTCAACATTAGCTTTAGATTCAATTTCACCAAAATCATGTTCGGTTTTTTCAAAAGTGATAACTGGAAAGTTAGAAGCTTGAGCATCTCTATCAGCTGCTTCGGCTACATTTGTTTCATCAATTTTTTTTGTTGCATCTTCTTTACAAGATGTAAAAGCGATTAAGCAAAATGCGCTTAATCCTAAAAGTACTTTTTTCATAATAATAATATTTTTTGTGTTCGGGCTGTAAATGTAAGAATTTTTTCTTGTTACATCAACCCTCGTCCTACTTTATTTAACGTGTCAGATTCGGTATACTCCTTAACCAATTTATCTAAAATACCGTTAATAAACACACTACTTTTTGGCGTGGAATATTCTTTGGCTATTTCCAAATATTCGTTAATGGTTACTTTTACGGGAATAGACGGGAAATTGGTTAACTCACAAATAGCCATTTGTAATAATACTGTATCAATGCTAGCAATACGATCTGCATCCCAATTTTGTGTTTTAGCTGCTATGGTTTCGTTTAAACTATTTTGTTTTAAAATAGTTTTCTTAAACAAATCTAAGGCAAACCCTCTATCGTCTTCATCCCTAAAAAGTTCTGGTAAGAAAAACGAATCCGGCGAACTTTGTTTTACTTTGCGCAATAATTTGAGAAGTGCTGTATTTACTACTGGTAAATCATCTGTCCATGTTAAACTTTGATCTTCCAAATAATCATAAAGCTTATCGTTTGGCGCAATGATATCTTTAAATAAATCAACAATAAACTTTTTATCTTCAGCAAATGTTGATGTACGCGTTTTCATATAGTTAGCATACAAATCAGAGGCTAACATACTTTTAAAAATAACGTCAACATACTCGCTATCTAACTCCCAATTGGTAATATTATAAAATTCGAAAGCATCTGTTAGGCTAATGTTCTTTTTTAAGCCTAATAAGACCTCGTTATGACTGAATTTTTTGTTTGGGTTTTTATCGTCTGAAGTTGCTAATTGCTTTTGTTGTGTTTTAAGCGTATGATCTTCCGAGCGTTCTTGCAATTTAATTAATAAGGATAACTGTAATAAATACAAGTTATACATTGCGTCAATACTACGTGTTAAAAACGTTTGATCGGCTTTAAAATCACCACCTTCTCCACCTGTGTAAGCGTATACGGTTTGCATTACCTTAATACGAATATGTCTTCTGTTTAGCATACTTTCAAAGAACTTTAAATTTAAAGAGGCGAAAGTAGTCCTTTCGCCTCGCAAAAATAATATTTATTTAATCGAATTACTTCGAATTTTCATTTTTTCTAGCATCAATTCTGGCTTGAGCAATATTCAAGGCAGCATGATTGGTGGTAATATTATGTGTATTGGCATTATTTAATATTTCCAAAGTTGTATTGTAAATATTTTCTGTTTTACGCATAATTTCTTTACGATCATAACCTTCTAATTCAGCATAAACGTTAATGATTCCACCTGCATTAATTAAAAAATCTGGTGCATAAACGATGCCGCGTTCTTGTAAAATTTTACCATGTTTCTGCTCCACTGCTAATTGATTATTGGCTGCTCCTGCAATAACTTGGGCCTTTATTTTATGAATAGTATCGTCATTAATAGTTGCTCCTAAAGCACATGGTGCGTAAATATCCATAGCTTCAGAATAAATATCATTTCCACCATAAATAGAAACGCCATATTTAGTACGTACTTCTTCTAAACGCTCTTGACTGATATCTGAAATAGTGACTTGAGCACCTTCATCTACTAAATGTTCTACAAGCGCTTCACCTACGTTTCCAATTCCTTGAACAAATACGGTTTTACCTTCTAAAACATCGCTACCAAATTTGTATTTGGCTGCTGCTTTCATACCCATAAAAACACCATAAGCCGTTATAGGAGATGGATTTCCAGCACCACCAAGTGACTCCGAAATTCCAGTAACATAAGGTGTTACCTCACGAACAGTATCCATATCGGCTGTGGTCATACCAACATCTTCTGCAGTAATATATTTTCCGCTTAACGAGTGTACAAATTCACCGAATTTTCGCATCAATTCTGGTGTTTTTTGCGTTTTAGCATCGCCAATAATAACTGCTTTTCCACCACCTAAATTTAACCCTGTTATGGCAGACTTAAATGTCATACCTCTCGATAGACGTAAAGCATCATTTAGAGCTTCCCACTCGTTGGCATAATTCCACATTCTTGTACCACCTAAAGCAGGACCTAAAACCGTATTATGAATTCCAATTATTGCTTTTAAACCTGTATCTTTGTCGTTGCAAAAAACAACTTGCTCGTGATTATCGAATGAATGTTGACCGAAAACGGGATCCATTTTATGTAATTCGTTTGCATTAATAACGTCTGTTACCATGATAATTATAGTTTATTATTATTTGTGTTTTGTACTATCTGTAAAAACAACGTGCAAAATTAAGTGAATATTAGTGTTTAAACAACATAAATAATATTAAAATGCGAATTTGTTAAAAACTTTATACAAACCTAAATCTGTTAATGAAAGAATTAAAGCATTTAAATAAGTACTTTTTAAAATATAAAGGAAAAGTTATTATTGGAATTGTCATTACTATTGTTTCAAAAATATTCTTGTTGTTTACGCCCGAACTTATTGGTTCCTCCATTGATGTGGTGGATGATTTTAGAAAAGGACTCATTACAGATATAGCCATTGTAAAACAAGAACTCCTTATTAATATTCTTTACATAATAGGAGCCGCAATTATAACGGGTATTCTTACATTTTTTATGCGCCAAACCATTATTAATGTTTCACGCTATATTGAATTCGATTTAAAAAATGAAATTTACCAACAGTATCAAAGGCTATCTTTAAACTTCTACAAAAAAAACCGAACGGGCGATTTAATGAATAGGATTAGTGAGGATGTAAATAGTGTTCGCATGTATGCTGGACCTGCTATTATGTACAGTATTAACACCTTTACCTTATTTGTTATTGCAATTTTCTTTATGTATCGGCAAGCACCAACATTAACCTTGTACACCATAATTCCGCTGCCCATATTATCTGTTATTATTTATAAATTAAGCAAAACCATTCATAAACGCAGTACCATTGTTCAGCAATATTTATCAAAATTATCATCATTTACACAGGAGACATTTAGTGGAATTGCCATTATCAAGTCCTACGGAATGGAAGTACAAACAGCCATAAATTTTAATGAATTAGCCACGGAAAGTCGTGAGAAACAATTAGACCTGGTAAGAATAAATGCGTTTTTCTTCCCGATGATGATTTTACTGATTGGTTTAAGTAACCTCATTGTTATTTATGTAGGCGGTTTGCAATATATTGCAGGTGAAATTAGCCTTGGTGTTATTACCAAATTTATCATTTACGTCAATATGCTAACTTGGCCTGTAGCAACGGTTGGTTGGGTAACATCCATTGTTCAGACAGCTGAAGCTTCTCAAAATAGAATTAACGAGTTTTTAAAAATTGAACCTGAAATTCAAAATAAAGCCACAAGCCATTCAGTTATTGAAGGCAATATTGTATTCAAAAACGTATCTTTTACTTATGATGACACGAATATTCAAGCCTTAAAAAATGTTTCTTTCACTATAAAAGGTGGCGAAACTTTAGCTGTTATTGGGAAAACAGGTTCTGGAAAATCGACTATTTTAGATTTAATTGGAAGGCTGTATGATATTCAAGGTGGCGAACTGCTAATAGACAATGTTCTTATAGATCAAGTCAATTTAGACGATCTTCGCGATGCCATTGGTTATGTGCCTCAAGATGCCTTTTTATTTTCGGACACCATAAATAACAACATCAAGTTTGGGAAAGAAGATGCCAAGGATGAACAAGTAATTCAAGCCGCTAAATATGCCCAAGTTCATAAAAATATTGTCGGTTTTACTAAAGGCTATGAAACCGTGTTAGGCGAGCGTGGCATTACGCTTTCTGGCGGACAGAAACAACGTATTTCTATTGCCAGAGCTATTATAAAAGACCCACAAATTTTGCTCTTTGACGATTGCCTTTCGGCTGTTGATACGGAAACCGAAGAGAAAATCCTGAATAACCTTAAAAAATTAACCACAGGAAAAACAACTATTATTGTTAGTCATAGAATTTCGGCAGCCAAAAATGCCGATAAAATTATAATTTTAGATGATGGTAACATTGTGCAAGCAGGCACGCATGAAGCGTTGATAGACACGGAAGGCTATTATAAAAACTTGTATGAAAAACAATTAACTGAATCCTCAAACAAATAAGTTATCCTAGCTTTTTTATTCGTGGCTTAATGCTTTCATTTTTAACAAATTAAATATGATTTAAACCGTTGGCTAAAAGAAAATTCATAATTTGTTGCTTGCTACGTGTTTTTTTTAGATTTTTGAGGAACTTATAATTTGCGTTTTTTAATATATTATGACTATGGATACCAATGGAATGATGGAGAAAGAAGAGATTTTCTCAAAAGTATTAAGAGCTGGAAGACGGACTTATTTTTTTGATGTAAGATCCACCAAAGCAGGAGATTATTACTTAACCATTACGGAAAGTAAAAAATTTACCAATGACGATGGTTCGTATCATTACAAAAAACACAAAATATATTTATACAAAGAAGATTTTTCAGAATTCAATGCCATCTTACAAGAAATGACGGATTATATCATCAATGAAAAAGGCGATGAAGTCATAAGTGAACGTCACCAGAAAGATTTTAAGAAAGAAGACTATTCAGATGATGCCAAATCATCAGAAGAATCATCAAAATCTATAGAGAACTTTACAGATATTGATTTTGATGATATTTAATCTTATCAAATAAATAAGAAGCCACTTTTTAGTGGCTTTTTTTATACCTATAATTTAACAGTTAAAAGCGAAAATAGAAGGGTTAGAAAAATATATGTAACAGCATATGTTAAACCCATTGTTAAAAACAACGTAACAAATACGACGATCATCCAAAAGGGTACCAAACTAATAGCCATGGCAAACCGAAACGTAGCTACAAATTCCACTTCTTTAATTTTTGGTTCTACAATACCTTTCCAAATACCATAAGGAACCAGCAATAAAACAATCAGTAATAATTTAAAGAATGCTTTAATTCTTTTTGGCTGCTTCTTTTTGCGAAACTTACAATTTTGAAATTGAGAAGCCACACAAGCATTCACAGCTTCTGGGTTTAAGAAATCAGCATGAAATGATTTCAATAAGCTTAAATTAACGTCATAATTATCAGCCGAAATATGACTGGTTAAGCGCGTAAGTGCCATCCAAACATCTGATTTCAATCGATTTGTTTCAGTGGTTTTATCACCATTCAGATAATCTTTCGCCACAATTTCGGAACCAAAATAAAGCGACACGCTATCAGCAAAAGCATTGGCTTGTTCATAATTCAAACCAATAGGTATAAGCTTTAAGTCGGTTGTTGGAAACCTTTCCATTGTTTCAAAAACAATGCGCGTAAAACCTTTACTTAACGGTCTAACAGTTCGGTTTATATGATGATTTCCCTCTGGAAAAAGAGCAACGGCTTCACCAGCATTCAAAAGGCGACTACAGTTTTCAAAAATAGCCGTGTTATTGCTTACCGTATTCCAACCATCGCGTTTTCTATAAACGGGCAACATATTTAAACTTCGTAAAAACTTATTAACCACTGGTTTTTTAAACACACTAGCGCGTGTTAAAAAGTATGAAAATCTACCAGACTGCGTAGCAATAAGCAACGCATCTATAAGGGCATTATTATGATTTGAAACGAAAAGAAGAGGCCCTTTACTCGGAACATTTGTAACCTGTTTAACCTGAATGCGTCTGTAATAAAAAAACAAACCTAACTGAATATAAGAGCGAACGGTAAATAGCCAGATTTTTTTCAAGCCGTTAAAGTTTTAAGTGCATATTTAGAAGACCAAAAAAATGCGAGTAATAATCCAGAAACTATATGCCAAATACCCCAAAATGCAGCCATAATTGCCATACCTCCTAACCCATTAAAAAATGTAAAAATTAGCAAAAGTCCGATACCTGAATTTTGAATTCCAGTTTCAATAGTAAGCGTTTTTTGATTTGCAAAAGATAGTTTAAAAGCACGTGCAACCAAAAACCCTAATAAAAACGCTAGTAAATTATGACTAATACCAAGAAGAAGTACATGGTGAATATAATTAGAAAATACATCCAAATTATTCAGCAAAGCAATTATTACGATACCTACAAAAACTAATATTGAAAAAGGTTTTAACCAACGTGCTAAACGCAACGCTAATTTCGGGAACTTATAATTTACGAGCATACCACAAATTAAAGGTATTCCTAAAATAAGTAATACAATTTGAACTAAATCAAACGGATTTAACGAAACATCTTGTAAAATTAAAGCGGTGGGTTCATATAAATTACCATAAAATTCAAAATTAAGAGGTGTCATGACAATAGCAATAAAAGTAGAAAAGGCGGTTAAACTTACTGAAAGAGCCGTGTTACCACCCGATAAATGGGTCATGAAATTAGATATATTTCCACCAGGACACGCGGCTACCATCATCATGCCTAACGCAATACTGGGTTGTGGATTAACGATAAGGATAAACACAAACGTTAATAACGGCAACAGTACAAATTGAGAAAGCAATCCTATTAAAACCACCTTGGGTGTTTTTAACAAGGTTTTAAAATCAGACAAAGAAATTCCCAAAGCAACGCCAAACATAACAATAGCCAAAGCGATGTTTAAAATCCACAAATTGCTGGAATCAAAATGAATCTGAACGCGGTCAAGTTCTTGCATGAAAAAAATGCGTTAGTTGGTTGGCTTATTAAGGGTGTAATATGATAGTAAATTACCAAAATAGCAAATCAAAAGCTAACAAAATATTCTAAACAGGACTAATTCACCACATCAATTTGACATTAAAATGTTTACATTAGAAATTGGGCTTGCTACAAATATTTCCTAACTTTATAAAAAATAAAATGCGCATACCATGTCACAGACCCCTTCAAACATGCTTCCTTTAGGAACCAAAGCGAAAGATTTTAGTTTAAAAGATACGATTTCCGATGAAATGGTGACTTTACAAAGCGCTAAAGGTCTTCATGCTACCGTTATTATGTTTATTTGTAACCATTGTCCGTTTGTTAAACATGTCAATTCGGAATTGGTAAAAATAGCAAAAGCATATGCCAGCAAAGGTGTCAATTTAATTGCCATTTCCAGTAATGATGTCGAAAATTATCCACAAGACGCACCTGACAAAATGAAACAAAACGCATTGGATGAAGGCTATATTTTTCCGTATTTATATGATCAGACTCAAGAAGTAGCCAAGGCATATCAAGCCGCTTGCACACCAGATTTTTATGTGTTTGATACCGATTTAAAGCTCACCTACAGAGGGCAATTGGATGATTCACGACCTGGAAATAACATACCTGTAACTGGAACAGATTTACGTCATGCTTTAAATTGTATTCTGGATCATAAAGAAAATACGCAGACGCAAAAACCGAGCATCGGTTGTAATATAAAGTGGAAACAGCACTAATATTTTCGCACCTAATCCGATTCCTTTTTCTTATAATTGGAAACAAATGTTTTTGCTCTTTTATTACTAGGATTCATTGCTAATGCCTTATTGTAATTGGTAAAAGCCAATACACTATCACCAAGTTTTAAATATCCTTCAGCTAGACTATCATACGTATTATCACTATCCGGATGCAACTTGGTATTTAAATTAAAAACAGCTACAGCATCAGCATATTCTTGGTTTCGCATGAAGTCATAACCTATACTATTAAATTCACGTTCGTTTATAAAATCCGATGTGGAATCTTGTTCTTTAATGGCCATAAACCCTTGAAGTGCCGCTTCATAATTTTTAGCTTTCAAGTTCATGGATGGTGTTTTAAAGGTATCAGATACTTTTAGATAGGCATATGAAATGCTATCGGACTCATTTTCTGGAATAATGGCTAGATAGGCCTTTTGAGTTTTAGGCTGTTTTACAAAGCGTAATTTCTGATACATATCTGGCACAAAAAAGGTACGTTCATCTAATGCAACTGGCTTTACTTCTGCTCCTTTCCAATTCAAATACAACACATTATCTTTATAAGAAACATCAATAACAGCATCTGCATTATACAGATACCGACCAGACGTTTCAGTTTTTATAGCCTCGGTATAATTTATACTGTTGGAACAACTGGTTACCAAAAGAACCAAGACTACTGTAAGGTAAGTGAATTTGAATGTCATAAATCTAAAGTTTTTTGAAGTTAAGCGGAATGAACCGAAAAAAAAAAACGTCTCATATAAAGTGAGACGTTTTTTAAATTATTTGTTACAGTTAAAATGAATTTTCTCTATTAAATTATTTAACATTCACCAACTCCACATCAAAAATCAATGTAGCATCACCAGGAATGACACCTCCTGCTCCACGTGACCCATACCCTAAATGACTTGGTATAACCAATCGTGCTTTATCGCCAACGTTTAAAAGGCAAATACCTTCATCCCAACCTGCAATAACCTGACCAACGCCTACTTGAAATTCTAACGGCTCTTTACGTTTGTATGATGAATCGAAAACAGTACCATCAGCCAATTGCCCTTTATAATGAACTGATACCGTTTGTCCTTTTTGAGCTTTTGCTCCAGATCCCTTTTGAAGTATTTGGTAACGTAACCCACTTTCTGTTTTATCAAAACCAGCTGCCAACGTATCTAATTCTGCTTCGCTTGCTGCTTTTTCTTCAGCTAAACGCTTTTCACGCGAGCCTTCAAAGGTTCTAAACGCTTCAACCGCATTAAAATTTTCGGCATCTGCTCCAACCCGAATAATTTCCACTTTATCCAGCATATCAGATTGCGCAATAGCATCAACAACATCTTGTCCTTCTTGTACTTTTCCAAAAACCGTATGATTTCCGTCTAACCAAGGCGTTTCAACATGCGTTATAAAAAACTGACTTCCATTAGTTCCTGGTCCAGCATTAGCCATGGACAAAATTCCTGGCGCATCATGCTTTAAATCCGGATGAAATTCGTCATCAAACTTATACCCTGGATTTCCAGTACCTGTTCCTTGTGGACAACCACCTTGAATCATAAAATCTGGAATAACTCGGTGAAATTTTAAACCATCATAATAAGGAGTGCCTTGTTTTTTGGCAGAATTCTCTAAATTCCCTTCAGCTAAAGCAACAAAGTTACCAACTGTTCCTGGTGTTTTTTTATATTCTAAAGCCACTAAAATGTCGCCTTTACTCGTGTGAAATTTTGCGTATAATCCGTCTTGCATTATTTATTTTTTTTATGAGCTGCAAAGATATGAAAATGAAGTTGAACTTAAAATTGAAGCTTGCCTTTAGTATCAAATTAAAGTTACGATTGAACATACAAATAATTCAATCTTAATCCCGTACTTTTTTAGCTCTCTAAAAATCGAATAGTCTAAAAATCCATCAATCTAATAATCAATAAGTCTAAAAATCCTAATTCGCTACCTCACTAATAAACTTAATACGGTATAAACGTAATTCTTCATCATCATATTCGCCATCAAACTCATCAATAGCGACATCAATTTTATCTGTATTAGAATCCATAAAATAATCATGAATTTCTTCTTGCTGATCATCGTCTAGGATATCTTGAATCCAATAGTTAATATTCAGTTTCGTACCTGAATAAACAATAGCTTCCATTTCTTTAATAAAATCGCTCATGGACATGCCTTTGGCCGAAGCAATATCGTCAAGCGGTAATTTTCTATCAATGTTTTGAATGATATAAAGCTTAAGCGCCGAATTCATTCCTGTAGATTTGACAATCATATCATCTGGACGAACAATATCATTCTCGTCAACATACCGTTTAATAAGATCCACAAAGTCTTTCCCATACTTTTTGGCTTTCCCTTCACCAACGCCATGAACATGACCCATTTCCTCTATTGAAATCGGATATTTTAAGGCCATATCCTCTAATGATGGATCTTGAAAAATTACAAAAGGCGGTATACCCAAACGTTTAGCATTCCGTTTGCGTAAATCTTTTAACATGTTCATTAAGGCAACATCGGCAACTGCTCCTCCACCTTTGGAAGCGGAAATAATAGCTTCATCAACTTCAGTACTAAATGAGTGATCTTCCGTCATCATAAATGATTTTGGATTTTTCATATAGTCCAACCCAGCTTTTGTTAGCTTGATAACACCATAGGTTTCAATATCTTTTCTAAGCAAACCAGCAACTAAAACCTGACGAGTTAAAGCCATCCAATATTTATCATTTTCAGATTGGCCTTTTCCAAAGAATGGCTGATCATTGGTTTTATGCGAATTTATTAAGGCATTTTCCTTACCTATTATAACACTTACTAAATCTTTAGATTTATATTTTTCATTGGTTTTTGAAACAATATCAAGTAAAATCTCCACATTTTTCTGGGCTTCATGTTGCTTTTTCGGATGCCGCATATTGTCATCCATATCGGCACCTTCACCAGTTTCCGAATCGAATTCTTCACCAAAATAATGCAATATAAATTTACGCCTAGAAATAGATGTTTCGGCATAAGCCACCACTTCTTGAAGTAAAGCATGGCCTATTTCTTGTTCAGCAACAGGCTTTCCAGACATAAATTTCTCTAACTTCTCAATATCTTTATACGCATAGAAAGCTAAACAATAGCCTTCACCACCATCACGACCAGCACGACCGGTTTCTTGATAATAACTTTCTATACTTTTAGGAATATCATGGTGAATTACAAAACGAACATCGGGTTTATCAATACCCATTCCGAAAGCTATAGTTGCCACCACAACATCGGCATCTTCCATTAAAAACATATCCTGATGATTGGCGCGCGTTTTGGCATCTAAACCTGCATGATATGGTACGGCTTTGACACCATTAACTTGAAGTGTTTGAGCGAGTTCTTCAACCCGTTTCCGACTTAAGCAATAAACAATGCCTGATTTACCTTCATATTTTTTGACAAAACGAATAATATCAGCGTCTACATTTTTAGTTTTCGGACGCACTTCGTAATATAAATTCGGTCTATTAAACGAGGCCTGAAAGGTTATAGCATCATGAATTCCTAAATTTTTAAGAATATCTTCTTGAACTTTAGGTGTAGCCGTAGCGGTTAATCCAATAATAGGAATATTATCACCAATACGTTCTATAATATTTTTTAAATTTCGATATTCTGGACGAAAATCATGTCCCCATTCACTGATACAATGGGCTTCATCAACCGCCATAAATGAAATTTTTACAGACCGTAAAAACTCCACATTTTCTTCTTTGGTAAGCGACTCTGGTGCCACATACAGAAGTTTGGTAATGCCTTCCGTAATATCTTGTTTAACCTGTTTTATTTCAGTTTTATTTAAGGACGAATTTAAAACATGCGCAACACCATGCTCATTGGATATGCCTCGAATAGCATCTACCTGATTTTTCATTAAGGCGATTAATGGCGAAACCACTATGGCTGTGCCTTCTTGCATTAAAGCCGGCAACTGATAACAAAGTGATTTTCCACCTCCTGTAGGCATGATAACGAATGTATCCTTACCTGATAATATACTTTTTACTACTGGTTCTTGCAGGCCTTTAAACGCACTAAAACCAAAATAGGTTTTCAATGCGCTGTGCAAGTCTTTAACATTTACAGACATGTATTGTTTTTAAAATATTATTTCCCTCATTTTACATGCACAGTATTGAATTTGGCTATTAATTAATTACAAGTGCATTTACAGAACTCTCATAAATATTTTTGTTAGCTTTGCAACATTCAAAAACCAACAAATTAATTATTTAGTTTGAATCACTTTAAAGATAATAAAATCTTTAAAAGCATCAACCCAAAAAAATAATAAATTTTGAAAACTCAAGATACCATCTTACGTACAGCTAAACAGACAATTGGCATGGAAAGTCAAGCCATTGCTAACCTTTCTTCTTTATTGGATGCCGATTTTTCTGATGCTGTTAGCTGCATTTTACACTCCAAAGGCCGAGTTATTATTACAGGTATTGGAAAAAGTGCCATTATTGCCACTAAAATAGTGGCTACTTTAAATTCTACAGGAACACCTGCTGTGTTTATGCATGCTGCCGATGCTATTCATGGTGATTTAGGTTTAATTTTGGAAGACGATGTGGTTATTTGTATTTCAAAAAGTGGTAACACTCCAGAAATTAAAGTATTAGTCCCATTTATAAAACGTGCTAAAAATAAAATGATTGCTATTACGGGTAATCGCGATTCGTTTTTAGCCAAAAACTCCGATTTTTTACTCAACACCTTTGTTGAAAAAGAGGCTTGCCCTAATAATTTAGCGCCAACCACAAGCACCACAGCCCAACTAGTCATGGGTGATGCACTGGCTGTTTGCTTATTAGAATTACGCGGATTTACCAGTAATGATTTTGCCAAATACCATCCAGGTGGCGCTTTAGGTAAAAAACTATATCTACGCGTGAGTGATATGAGTGAGGTAAACCAAAAACCGCAAGTAAAGCCAAACACGAATATTAAAGAGGTAATTATTGAAATCTCTGAAAAAATGTTAGGAGTTACGGCTGTTGTTGAAAATGAGAAAATAGTGGGTATTATTACGGATGGTGATTTACGACGTATGCTTACAAAATCAAACGAATTCAATCATTTAACAGCTCAAGACATTATGGGTGCTAATCCAAAACGTATTGACGCGAATGCTATGGCTGTAGATGCTAAAGAATTAATGGAATCTTATGGTATTACACAATTATTAGTGGAAAACAACGGAAAGTACGCTGGAATTGTCCATATTCATGATTTAATTAAAGAAGGCATTATCTAATGGCAAAAAAGAGTATTAATGACATGTCTTTTCTGGATCATCTAGAAGATTTAAGATGGCATTTAATTCGGTCTACCTTCGCTATTTTAATAGGCGGAACGATTGCTTTTTTATTTTCAAATTTCATTTTTGAGGTCATTATTTTTGGCCCAAAACGCATGACCTTCCCTACCTATCAATGGTTGTGTCAAGCGTCGCAATTTATAGGAATTGAAACCACCTTTTGTTTGGACGAATTTCCATTTCGCATTCAAAACAGAACCATGGCTGGTCAGTTTTCTGCCCATATATGGACCTCTATTTATGCAGGATTAATTATCGCATTTCCTTACGTTGTTTATCAATTCTGGAAGTTTATTAGTCCAGGATTAAATCCCGGTGAACGCAAGCACTCAAGAGGATTTATAGTTATTACATCCATTTTGTTTTTTATTGGTGTGTTATTCGGTTACTACATTGTAACACCCCTTTCCATCAACTTTTTAGGAACCTATAATGTGAGTAGTGAAATTTCTAACGAAATAGATTTAAGCTCCTATATCGCTTTAGTACGCTCCTCATCCTTGGCTTCTGGATTGGTGTTTGAGTTGCCCATTGTCATTTACTTTCTAACTAAAATCGGACTTGTTACACCGCAAATTCTCAAAAAGTATCGCAAGTTTGCTTTGGTAATTGTGTTGATTATTTCAGCCATTATTACACCACCAGATATTGCGAGTCAGGTAATAGTTGCCATTCCTATTTTGTTATTATACCAAGTAAGCATCTATATTTCTAAAATAGTGGTTAGAAACCAAGCCAGACAAGCTAAAAAGGATTTGAAGAAGAATTAAAACCCGTTAAACTTTATCTAAATTCAACCCAAATTCTAAAATTGTCTACTTGATTTTACTATTTTAGCCTAGAGTTTAAGCCTATGAAGTTAAAAGCAGAACATTTAATGAAATCCTATAGCGGCCGAAAAGTCGTTAAAGATGTGTCTTTAGAAGTGAACCAAGGAGAAATCGTTGGTCTTTTAGGACCCAATGGTGCTGGTAAAACAACCTCGTTTTACATGATTGTAGGGTTGATTAAACCTAATGGTGGTAGCATTCATTTAGAAAATACTAACATCACCAAATTCCCTATGTACAAAAGGGCTCAAAACGGTATTGGTTATCTAGCGCAAGAAGCATCTGTTTTTAGAAAGTTAAGTATTGAAGACAATATTTTAAGCGTGTTACAACTTACCAAACTGAGTAAGAAAGAGCAACAACATAAAATGGAATCGTTGATTGATGAGTTTAGCTTGGGACATATTCGTAAAAGTCGAGGCGATTTATTATCAGGTGGTGAGCGTCGTCGTACCGAAATTGCACGTGCCTTGGCAACCGATCCAAATTTCATATTATTAGATGAACCCTTTGCAGGTGTAGATCCCGTTGCGGTTGAAGATATTCAACGCATTGTAGCCCAACTAACCAAGAAAAATATTGGTATTCTTATTACCGATCATAACGTGCAAGAAACTTTAGCTATCACAGATAGAACCTATTTAATGTTTGAAGGTAGCATTCTTAAAGCTGGCGAACCGGAAGAATTAGCTAATGATGAAATGGTACGTAAAGTGTATTTAGGTCAGAATTTTGAATTACGCAGAAAGAAAATTAGGGAGTAGTTGTTAGTTTAAAAGCGACTGTCATTCAGAGGAAGGCACGACCGAAGAATCTCATTTTTATACATTTAGTATAAATTCCCAGTACACGGCCATTCAAATATCATAGCGCCTCTGCAACTCTGCTCCTTTGCGATTTCGCATGATAACATATTTCAACCTAAAATCTCTGCGCCTTTGCGAGAATTACAATTTCAACTTAACAACACACATCTCCACAACTCCACAACTCTTCGTCTTCGCGCCTTCCCGAGAAATCATTCAGGTTTAACTTCCATATCGACTTCAGTTTCAACTAAACAACTACACAACTTCTCACCCTTTAACCTTCCCAACAATCCAAAGCACAACTTTAAAAACAACAACAGCCAAAAGTCCAACCACCAAACCAATCACAAATTCCTTAAGTATCGCTGGCCAAGATTCTAAAACATGATGAAAAAAATCAATATTATGAGCAAAAATGCCACCAGAAACGAGTAATAATGCAATCGTTCCAATAACAGATAAGCTTTTAATGACATAAGGTAATGCACCAACTAAAATAGTTCCAAAACCATGAATGAAGCCTTTCCCATTACTTTTCGCTACCAATTTTAAACCAAAATCATCCATACGGACAATCAGCGCCACAATGCCATAAACACCTATAGTAGCTATCATAGCAACAATAGAAACTACTATAATCTGAATCAGTAGTGTTTGCTCTAAAACGACACCTAAAGCAATAATAACAATTTCAACAGACAAGATAAAATCGGTAATTATAGCCGATTTCACTTTTTTTGCTTCTAATTCCAAAATAGCTTCTTCTGAAAGAACTTCCGTAACATCAAGCTGATCGACTTCATGGTTTTTATGAGGCACAACATATTCATAAATTTTTTCAGCACCTTCAAAAGCCAAATAAATACCACCAAGAACCAGAATAACGGTAACCGCAGCAGGTAAAAAAGCACTCAACAGAAAAGCTATCGGTAAAATAATCAACTTATTTATAAACGAACCTTTGGTTATTGCCCACAATACAGGCAATTCTCTTGAAGACACAAATCCAGAAGCTTTTTCGGCATTAACAGCTAAATCATCACCTAATATTCCAGCCGTTTTTTTAGTGGTGACTTTACTTAAAACCGCCACATCATCCATAAGGGTTGCAATATCATCAAGTAATGCGAAAAAACCAGAAGCCATAAAAATCAAATATCAGTTTATAAAAAAATTAAGCTTGAATGCTTTTAACCGTTAAAAGTGACAGGATAACATACAGTAGAATAATTATCGGAATAGCAGCAAAATTCAGAACTAGTAATAACACAATTGTTAGAATCAGAAAGACGTAGCGTGTTATATTCGACTTAAAATCGTACGTTTTAAATTTAAGCGCAAACAATTTAACAGGCGCATTCAGCATATAGGTACTGACTAATGTGATGATAACAAGAAACCACGGATCTAATATTATGGCATTCATCCCATCGTGATTTTGAAATTCAAGAATCATCGGTAAGGATAAAATTAAAATGGCGTTTGCAGGCGTTGGTAACCCCTTAAAATAGCTTTGTTGATCTTCATCAATATTAAATTTAGCCAATCTGTAGGCAGATGACAAGGTTATTAAGAACCCTAAAAAAGCCAAAGGTTCATACTGCAAACCATCAAAAAATGAAGCTTGACTCCAAAGTGCTTCCGAATTTTCTAAAGTGGGTTCTCCCAATGATATTTGCAGTAATTTAAACATCACCACACCTGGAACTAAACCACTAGTTACCATATCTGCAAGAGAATCTAACTGGACACCTAATGGTCCTTGGACATTAAATTTACGCGCAAAAAAACCATCAAAAAAGTCAAAGAAAATTCCTAGAAAGACAAATATAGCAGCTGTTACAAATTGGTTATTAACTGCTAATACAACAGCTATGCAACCACTAAATAGATTTAATAGGGTAATAAAATTAGGTATATGTTTTTTCATAAGACAAATGAATAATCCTGTAAAAATAGGAAACTATTTGTGGCAAACAACAAGGTTCTACACGTTTTTATAGGTAAAATTAAATTCGATAATATTTTAAACATAATAAAAGATATAATAGACAATGATTGTATTTAAACGCTTATAATTTTAATCATCAGCCCTACTGTTTTCAGAAATAGCAAATGACAAACCAACACAACAATAAGTCCTCAAATCAAAACATCAGCAATAATCTCAAAAGCCATTCCCAACCATTTTCAGAAATAGAGAGCTACCAAGATATAGTCAACCTTCCATACCAAGGGAGTTATGAACCAAAATAATTTAACAATACAAATTAACATAAAGAAAAAAGCGAACGTCACGCAGTGATTTCCTTAAAACGGCTTTGATCTTTTGGTTCGTTTTGTATCAGGACAACTGCGCAGCACATCATGAGTGCCATAATAAAAATAGATACGAACGAATAAAATGAACAAAACACTGTAAAAAATCCAAATTTAGGAATTATCAACCAAAGTAATTCAAAAAAAATGTACGAACATCAACAATAAAATAAACAAGTGTGGTGAGTAAAAAAGAAAAGCAGAAAATCCTATATTTTAACCATAGATCTCTTTTAGAATTTAAAACTTTTAAGCGCTTCACTTCACAACTTAACATCTCCACAACCCTGTCTGCCGCTAGACAGAAAACAACTAAACAAGAACAATCCGTATTCATTCCGTCCAATTTGCAAATAATTAACACATAAAAACAATCAACAAACAATAACTCAACGATTTTGAAGTTTAATATGTTGAAAAATTGTGGCATATTTGCAAAAAAAGAATTGTATTTGAAAGCATTACTAACCGCAGCACTGATAGTTTCAGTCTCTGCAACCGTATTTAGTCAAGCCGTCCGTAAATATTCAAACGAATTTATGAATATTGGTGTGGATGCCGCTGCATTGGGTATGAGTAATGCCGTAACGGCACATTCTGCCGATGTCAATTCGGGTTATTGGAATCCAGCAGGACTCGTGAATATCGAGGATAAGCAAATAGCACTGATGCACTCCAGCTATTTTGCAAATATTGCAAATTATGATTATTTAGCGTTTGCTATGCCTATTGACGAGCGTTCTGCCATTGGTATTTCAGTCATTCGTTTTGCGGTGGATGATATTTTAAATACGACCCAATTAATTGACGACGAAGGAAATATTAATTATGACCGGATTAGTTTATTCTCTACAGCCGACTATGGCGTCACCTTTTCGTATGCTAGAAAATTACCACTCGATGGTTTAAATTACGGAATTAATGCGAAAGTGATTCGCCGTATTATAGGCGACTTTGCTTCGTCCTGGGGGTTTGGCTTAGATGCTGCTATTCAGTTTGAAACAGATAGCAACTGGAAATTTGGTATCATGGCACGCGATATTACCACAACGTTTAATGCTTGGGCAATTGATGAAGATGAATTTGCAACCATCCAAGATGCTGTGGAAGGTCAGAATCAAGAATTACCAGAAACAACCGAAATTACCATCCCAAAATTACAAATTGGTGTTGCCAAAGAATTCATTATTCGTTATGATTATTCGCTGTTAGCGGAAGTCGATTTAAATGTACGTTTCGAACAAAATAACGATATTATCTCAACTTCGGTAGCCAGTATTACACCAGCTGTTGGGTTACAATTTGGGTATTTAGACATGGTCTTTTTGCGCACAGGTGTTGGTAATTTCCAAAACGAATTGCAAATTGACAATAATGAACGCGTATCCTTTCAACCAAGCATTGGATTAGGCTTTAAATATAAAGGCATTCAAGTAGATTATGCCTTTACGGATATTGGCGACCAAAGTATTGCGCTGTACTCCAATGTGTTTTCCTTAAAACTAGATTTCAGCATCTTTAGATAACTTATCCTCTTATGAACTTTCGTTTTTTAGGTTTATTACTTTTCCTAGGTCTTCAAAATGTTTGTGGCCAGCAATTGTCTTCACAAGCAGAAATTAGCGTTCTAACTATAGGTCCGGGAACGGCATTAAATGATGCATTTGGACATAACATCTTCAGAATTCGGGATCGTGCCAACGATTTAGATGTGGCATACGATTACGGTCGTTTTCCCTTCAACGAACCTGGCTTTTATTTGAATTTTGCCCAAGGAAAGCTCAATTATTCCATTGGAAAAAGTAAATACAAGGACATTAAGGATTTTTATATTTGGCAGAATCGAACTATCGAAGAACAAGTTCTAAATCTCACTTTAGAAGAAAAACAGAAACTTTTAGACTACCTTCAAAACAATTACAAACCTGAAAATCGGGAATATTTGTATGATTTCTTTTTTGATAATTGCGCCACAAAAATTAAAGATGTTTTACAAATAGTTTTAAACAATCAGATTACCTTTCACGAACCTGGGAATTTTCAACCCCAAACTTTTAGATGTCTAATACGTGATAAAGTGCCTGCTAATACTTGGGGAAGTGTGGGTATCGATTTGGCCTTGGGTTCCGTTATCGACCAACAAGCCACGCCTGAAGAACACATGTTTTTACCATCCTATATACACACTTTTTTTAATACGGCAACCATAGGCGATAGAAAACTGGTTCAAAGCAAAAAAACTATGTATCAAGAAAAGCCTGTGGAAACCAACACAGATGTGTTATGGAGCCCTCTGGTTATATTCGGAATACTAGGTTTTTTAATTCTGGGAATGACCTATCTTGATGTTAAAACACAAAAACGACGTAAAATTTTAGATGCTGTACTACTCATTTTAACAGCTCTATTAGGAATCCTAATTCTGCTATTATGGTTTGCAACAGATCATCAAGCCACAGCCCAAAACTACAACCTATTATGGGCTTTCCCGTTAAACGGCATTCTAGCTTGGCAAATAGCAAAACAACAACCTAAAATGTGGATTATCCCATTTATGAAGTTTTTGGTAATTATGTTGGCACTTATGAGTTTTCACTGGATTATAGGCGTACAAGCATTCGCTCCTGCCATGATTCCATTCTTTATAGCCTTATTGGTGAGATATGTGTTTTTAATCAACTATTTTAATAAGAAGCTGAATTCCTAAACATGTCTACTTTTTAGTATTCCGAAGATATTAAAATACAAGATTTAAAGTTCAAATTCATTAATTATCAAATTCAAACAACTCCGCAACAAACAACTCCACACCTCCTATTGCCCTCTAAAATAAAGCATAGTCCCAACGGTTTTAACCATCACGTTAAAATCCAGAAAGAAACTGCGGTGTTTAATATAATACAAATCATACTGAAGTTTAAGCAGGCTATCTTCAACCGTATTGCCGTAGCGCACATTAATTTGCGCCCAACCCGTTAAGCCGGGTTTTATAATATGGCGCGTTTCATAAAAAGGAATCACTTGCGATAGTTCTTTTACAAAATGTGGTCGTTCTGGTCTCGGACCTATCAAGCTCATATCACCTTTTAAAATATTTAAAAATTGAGGAACTTCATCCAAACGGGAGCGTCTCAAAAATTTACCAAAAGGTGTTATACGATTATCATCATCTGCAGCCCAAACAGCACCATCTATTTCCGCGTTAATGATCATAGTTCTGAATTTAATAATCCGAAATATAGCACCATTTCTACCAACGCGCTCTTGAAAATAAAAGAGTGGTCCTCGGTTACCAATAAAATTCATTAGAAAAACAAAGGGAATAATTAATAATCCAAATAAAACGCCTACTGAAGAGAACAACATATCAAATGTCCTATGAAAAAACAAATACAACTTATTTTGGTTGCTCCTGCTAAACGGAAAGTATTTATAAAAATCTTTACCTACAAACTGAACAGGCACACGGTAGGTAATATCTTCATAAACCTGAGTATATTCTTTTATAGGAAATCCACGTTCTAGTAAACTAATAAGATCATGATAAATATCCGAGGTAATAGTTTCCGCATTATAACTCGCCACAACTATTTCAGAAATAGATTGTTCCTGTATAATACGATGTAAATCTTTAGGCTGATATTCTATAATGTCTTTAAACTTAACACCTGCTTCTAAAACTTGCTCACAGTTTATATAGCCAATAATTTTATAGTTAGGATCAACATGTTTAAATGCATTTACAATGGTTTCAATATTAGATATTTCGCCAACAATAAGCACCTTTTTATAAAATCGTGGTGAGGTAATAAAATTAATATAAATCAAACGCCAGATGCACAAGGCAACAATTATAGCGAGATAAAAATATATAATTTGTAACCGATTGGAAGGTAAAATAGGCGTTAAAAACGGCGTCAATAAATAAAAGAGAACAGTAACCGATGCTGTTAAAATAATATTCGCAAACACCTTATCAGGCCTACTGGCTTTCTGCAGATCATAGAGTTCAAAAACGGTCCCAAAAATGGTAATATAAATAACCAAGACACCAACCCAAGTCCAGTTTTCGGGTGTGATGGTAAAATAATCAAAATGAAACCAATTACTAACAAAATAAAGTGATAGTAAAATACTAAAAACATCCACCAACCGCAAAAGTAACTTCCGTTCTGAAATATTAAAGTGAATAGTTTGTTTTCCCATGATGATTTAATAGCATGGTAAAGATAATAAGTTCAATAAATTTTGCAAGTTTATTTAGGTCTAGTTATTTATTGGCTACTCTGAAACTTTATTACTCTGCGACTTTGCAACCTTGCAACTATTCCACTTTGCTACGACGCGACAAATCACGATTTGGAATTTATTTAAAAAAAAATCAAAATAACAAAACAGACATAGTTAAAAAGTTGAAAATAATATAATAAAACTCAAAAACAGCCTACGTTCCGTTTTCCTAATAAAACCAATGATTGAGTACCAATATTATAAACTTTATAGTAGGCAATAATTGTATTCAAAAGCTTATAACTTAAAACAAAAGCCCAACTGTTTTAAGAAATAGCAAGCAACAAAATAAACTAATCCGTCAATAACAAGGGAATAATGACCAAAATAGCATTGACATTCCGATTTAATGTTAAGAAAAAGGCTTGCGTCACGCAGTGATTTCCTAAAAACGGTTTTGGTCTTTTGGTTCGTTTTGCATCAAGGCAAAATGAACAAAACACTGTAAAAAATCCAAATTAACATAAAGAAGCGAAAGTCAAGCAGTCAACTGCGATGCACATCATGAGTACAAAAATTTAAAATATTAAAGCACGAATACCAAAAGAAAATAAAATGCATGAATAACCGCGAAGCACATCATTCCCTTTTGAAATTTTAACCTTGGAACTTGGAATTTCAAACACCTTCGCGTCTCCGCGCCTTTAAGCTTTTGCGCCTTCGCGAGAAAAAACTACAACTTAACACCGCACAGCTAAACAACTCTACATCTCCACACCTTACCCCTTGAGCACCTCAAACCACATCCCCTTAACAACGTTCCAATCAAACCCCTCCACCATAACACGAGCACGTTCCGCCATCCTCTGCGTAGCAGTAACATCAGCAACCAACCGAATAATAGCACCCTCAAAAGCGTCCACATCATCAGGCGGCACCAACAAGCCCGTCTCTCCAGAAGTAATCAAATACGGCATCCCACCAACATCCGTAGACACAACAGGTAAACCCAATGCCATGGCCTCTATAACACTCACGGGCATATTATCATAATTAGTGGTGTTGATAAACATATTATAATCAGCCGCCAAGGCTAACCAGTCTGATTTAGGTAGTTTTCCTGTAAACCGTACAGTAACATTTAAATCTTTAGCCTGCGTTTTAGTCGCTTGAAAGCTCCCATCCCCTGTATCAGGCCCAACCATACAAAGCTCACAGTCATAACCAGCATCCTGTAAGCGTTTTAAAACACGAACGGCTAATGCCGGATTATAAATTTCGGAAAACGACCGTACCCAAAGTAAGCGAATCGTGTCATAAGTTTTCTTTTGATGAAGATATTGACTAATGGAAAGGCTATTCGGAATATGTACAACGTGCTTAAAGCCTCCACTTTCAAATTGACCTTGCAAATAAAGTGAGGGCGATACCATACTGCGCGAATGCTTAAATATCAAGTTGCTTAATTTGGGGGAATCTCGTAATCGGGTTGGTAAATTACCACCATGAAGAATAGGGATATAAGGCAGCTTCAAAAAACGACAAAGCTGGCTCACCAAAAATGCATAATAAAAATTAGAGGTACTATAGGTATCTATCAAAACCACATCGGCAAGCTTGGCATAGCGGAACACGCTATAAAGCATATCCAGCATCCGCAACAGCTTATTGGGTTTTGAAGACGCATAACACACCCTATAGCCTTCGCTAGTTAACAAAGGACCTAATACGCCAATCGCGGATATATTAGTCCGTTGGCTGCTTAAGTTGTTTCCTATGTAGAGGACGTTTGTCATGTGTAACATGTAATAAAGCTAAACCATAAATAAAGGCTGGCATGGCAATCCGCATAGACATATGGTTAATGGTTAGAAACCAAAAGGCTAAAAAAGCATAAAAATAATAATTGCTTTTATTTTTAGCACGCATCTCCAGTGGTTTAAAAATTAAAATTAAAAGAATGACCACACCAAAAATACCGTGTTCGGCCAGTGTTCGGCTAAACTCACTGTGGGAAGTTACCCCTTGACCTTCCTCTTCTTTTCGTTGATCCTTGGCACGACTGGAACCTATGCCCCAAAAGGGACTGGCAACAAAACCTTCAAGTTCTTCTTCAAATAATTCGGCTCGTCCTGTGGTAAAACCTTCTTTTTCCCTTCCTAAATGATCCTTATTGGCATAGCGCAAATTGACCAAACCATCGGTTTGATTGATACTCACAAACCAGGTCATCACCAAACTAATACAAAACAAACCAAAAATAGCAATAACCTCGTTCCGCTTTTTAGCTCGAGATTGTCTATAATAATAGAATAGAAAGATAAAGATGGCCATGATAGCCGCAATAACACCACCACGACTCATGGTGGTCACCGCGCGAAAAGATATTAATCCTAAAATGCTCGCATTCAAAATCTTTAAGGCAAAACTAGGCGATTTGGTAAATAAACGAACAGCCATAATAAACATCCCAAGCCCCAAAGCGGCAGAAACCTGATTGGCACCCCAGCCTCCAGCGGCATCACGATTAGATGCCGTACTTGACAAAACATCCCGTAAATTAGGGGTATAAAAATAGACATAAGCGGTATGAGCTATAATGGGCAAAACCATAAATAGCATAATTTGAGACATTTGGCTATGAGTCACACGTTTATCATAACAAAATAAGGCGGCGAGCCCCAAACAAATAGGACCACTTAAAACAAAGGCGATATTCGTTCTAAAATTAGCGTCAAAACTCAAGGTGGTAGAGGCCACAAAAATAGACGGCACTAGAAACATGAGGTAAATAAAATAGGGATAGCCTTTTCCAGATAAACCTTTATAGAACATCCCAATGAGTACAAAAACAATCACCATATACTTTCCGGCCTCATAGGAAATGGCGCCTTTCGTGGTTCTAAAAAACACTTCAGCACCTACAAAATAGGCACAAGCCTTTAAAACCTCGTAGGTTCTAACATTTTCAGCTGAATTAATAATACGATAAATGAAATAAAAAATCGCACCAAAAAAGTAAAGTTTGGCAATACTTTCATTTAAATATATGAGAATCCCCAAGGCGGCATGAAATCCTACGGCACTGATATAGGTTATATTGGTCTTCAAGAGCTATAAGTGGTGTCTGTTTTTAATATACCTGCAAGTTAACATAAAAAAACGGTTCAAATAAGACAACTAAAGACACAGAATTAAGAAAAAATCTTTTTATAATCGTCTAAAGGAAACTTATAATGATAGCTTTTACCTGAAAGATAAACCATAAAGTGAATCATAAAAACGGGTACATAAGGTCTAGCTAATTTCAAATACCAATCATAAATAGCATTCCGATAATCACAAATCAAAAAAGGGGTAATATCAGGACTTAA